>JAPKXU010000010.1 GCA_026394655.1 Methanoregula sp.
CCTTTTTGAGTCATCGGGATTTAATTCGGTGAAACAACAAGATCTTCCGATGTTCAAAGTACGCGGTAATGACTTCTTTTCTTACTCACTCGAATTCCGGGGCCACAAAATTGAAGCGATTGAATATGCCTTCCCGGAATCTATGGACCCTGTAATCGAACGCCTCAATGAACTCGTGCTGCATGACGCGGGGTAAATATCTCAATTTTCCGTACTGCCATCCCTTTGGGGTGGGGTCAGGGTAGACCTGGACTGTTTCTTTTTATTTTTGCTCCCGAATTCCTGTCGCAGCGGAGGGTTCAGGATTAAACCGGCAGCGGTATCCCGGTCGCTTCCTGGCGGCTCTCAATTTCCAGGATTGTATCGAGATTCGCTTTTGTTGATGGTCCGGTTGGTACAGCTTTGCACCCGGATGCATGCGAGATCGATTGTTCAAAGGTCCCGATTTCGCGGGCAATTTTTATGGTCTCCTCTTTGTAAAACCCGATGAGGGGCCGGTAGATTGGGATTTCTGCTGCGTCGGTGAGCACAACAAGATTATCGAGTGTCTGGCTTGCCACCTGTACCGGCCGGTTTATTGATAAATAAAAAGAACTGCTGGATATATATACCGGAAATCATTTATTTTGGAGAGCCGGTCTCGGAACCGTGGGCGTATTCGCCGGGCACCCACCTCCCCCCGTCTTTCGTCAGTTCTTTTTTCCAGATCGGGACTCCCTTCTTGATCTCTTCGATGATGTAGCGGGAACCCGCATAAGCCCCTGGACGGTGGCCGGCCGAGACAATAATCACAAGGATATTGTCCCCAACTGATAACCGCCCAATCCGGTGCACAATATCAACATGCAGGAGCTTGAACTGGTGTGTTGCGTCCCGGGCAATCTTTTCCAGTTCCTGTATCGCGACATCCCGGTATGCTTCGAGTTCCATCTCGGTGATCCCGTCATCACGGACTACCCCGTCAAAGACAACCAGTGCACCCGTCCCATCCTTTTTTGCAGCGTTGATAAGGGCTCCGATATCAACGTCGTCTTCCTGGATGGCGATCATGCATCATCCCGTTGATTTATCCACAGTCCCATCCCAAACAACTCCTAATGTGCACACGTAAGATCTTCGCCGTGCTCGTGGGAATGTGGATGTTTCTCTTCCCATAACGGGAGTCCCTGTTTCTTCCGGTAGTCGTTGATCGCCTTGTGTATACCCTCTTCGGCGAGCACCGAGCAGTGCATCTTGATCGGAGGAAGGCCTTCCAGTGCCTCGGCGACTGCCTTGTTCGAGACATCCCACGCCTCCTCAAGGGTTTTTCCCCTGACCAGCTCGGTTGCCATGCTGCTTGAGGCGATTGCTGCACCACAGCCAAATGTCTTGAATTTCGCATCAACAATGGTATTATTCTCGACTTTGAGGAATATCTTCATAATATCGCCGCACACCGGGTTCCCGACTTCCCCAACCCCGTCAGGGTTATCTATCTCTCCCACGTTTCGCGGGTTCTTGAAATGGTCCATTACTTTTTCACTATACATTATCTTTCTCCTTCCTTTGCGGTTTTCTGGTAAAGTGGGGACATATCACGGAGCTTTGCGACGATCTTCGGGAGGACGTCAAGTACCCTGTCCACGTCCTCATCGGTGTTCTCATCACCAAGTGTAAGCCTGAGCGAACCATGCGCCGACTCCGGAGGCATACCACAGGCAAGCAGTACGTGGGATGGCGACAGGGACCCCGAGGTGCAGGCACTCCCGGTTGACCCGCAGATCCCCTCATCATCAAGCCAGAGAAGCATGGACTCCCCTTCGATGAAATCAAAGCTGACATTGAAATTACCTGCCAGCCGTTTCTCGGGGTGCCCGTTCAGCTTTGCATGGGGAATGGTCCTCAACACTCCATCCAGTAACCGGTCCCTCATGGCCCCGATCTTC
>JAPKXU010000019.1 GCA_026394655.1 Methanoregula sp.
GCTCTCCATGACGCTCAACGGAAGCCAGATCCGGAGTGCTCTTGAACGGCAGTGGCAGACACCCCCGCCACCCCATAATCTTGCTGTTTCCGGGCTCTCATATACGTACGATCCAAAACAGCCAATAGGGAGCCGGGTCGATGAGGTCAGGGTAAACGGTATCCTTCTCATCCCTGCCAAAAACTACAGTGCAGCGATGGTTGACTATCTTGCATCCGGTGGTGACGGGTATACAGTCTTTACCGGCGGAACGAACCTTACGAGTGGTCCTTTCGACATTGATGCGCTGGTATCGTACACCGGCTCGCTTCCCCAGCCGGTGAATGTCACAACCGGTGACAGGATTACCATTAAGACGTGATGAGGGCGTCCGGGTTTTTTTAAAAAACCGGGAACTGGTAGCGGACTTAAGAGATGGATTGGGTTGACGTTGAGGAACGGAAGAACGCGGAGGACTGATATGATAGCGGAACCGATGAACCAGAGGATGCATTTCGGGTCCGCTTCCTTGTGCCTGACCGGTGTTTTGAGCCGCGTCCTGTAATCCCTGTTATCGCAGGATTGTATCGGATGTGCGGCAGAGACAAAAGATCGGACGTGTTATCAGAGTTCCCCCTAATTGCCGTTGTATGGTGCAGAAAAAGATATAGACCGGTGCTGTGGTCCTTTTCGTGCTGCTGATGATATGCCTGCCGGTCTCTGCATGCACTACGTTTATTGTGACCAAAGGAGCTTCGGCAGACGGTTCAGTATACGTGGGGCACACCAACGACGGTTTTGGCGCCGGGCTTGTCGGGTCTACCGTGCAGCCGGAGGTGAGCCAGCTCATCTATGTACCGGCGGCAAATTATCCGCCCGGCTCAATGCGCCAGGTCCTTTACGACCCGAACTCCGGATCGGACGAACCCGGGGATATATATACCAATCCTGATGTTGAAATCGCGTACATCCCACAGGTTAACCATACCTACGGGTACCTATATCACTTCGTTAAAATTATTCATTCAACCGCCAACGCAATAGCACCTCACGCCCGGTCTCCGCCGAGACTGCTCACTCATTCAACGCATCATCGAGACCGGCTGCGTTTAAGTCAGCGAGAAAGGTCCTGGCAATAAACGGCGGAGCGGCACCCGGATGAATTCCGAGTGCGGTGATAACCCGACCTGCGAGAGCCTGGGGGTCTGGAGTTCCGGGAAGTTCTGACGCAGCTTTCTTCACTGCAGTATGAACGCGCCGGATGTAGGTAAGGGAATCTTCCAGACGCCGGTACGCTGCATCTCCTTTGGCAGGCATGTCATGTGCAGGGAAATAATGCTTGATAGCCGGGATTTTCTCCAGCCGCTTGATTGACCGGACCAGCGCGATGGGATCTGTATAGATAGGTGCGCGTCCAGGTGCCTGCACCGCGTCCCCGGTAAAGAGTGCCATTTTCTCCTGGAGGAGCAGGGAAATGGATCCCGGTGTATGACCGGGTGTATGGAGCACCTCAAGAGTGAGATGTCTCCCAACGCTGATGGTGTCACCATCATCCAGGAGCCTGCCAATCGGAACCGGTCCACCAACCAGAGGCGGGACTCCGGGTGATGGGCTTTTCAAGAGCATCGGGTCAACGTTCTCGATTGCCGGGGCGTCAAGCGGGTGAGCGGCAACCATGCACCCGGTCAGGTCACGAATTGCTTTTGCTGATCCAATGTGATCAGGATGTGCATGGGTCAGGATAATCAGCCTGATCTCGGAAGGATCCCGCCCGGTCGAGCGGATGTATTCAGTGACCAGTTTCTCAGACCCGCTAAACCCGGTGTCGATCAGGGTTATACTGTCCCCATATACAAGGTATACATGCACAAACCGGTCTGGCGATGGTCCCAGCGGGGTCTTAATGGCGTGAATGTGCGGTGTAATCTGCATTAAATCACCTGCATCAATCTCCACCCACCATCCATAAAAACCAAACCGGTGGGAGCTGTACCGAATGTCAGATACTGGAGCCCTCGATCCACTCTCATCCATTTAATTTATGCCGGCTTCTTCGCACAGAATTGAAAGACACACTTGTTGTTACTATTTGGGATATAATGCGGCACGCGATAACGCTGGACTATATCCAGGCAGGTAAAGCCAGCGCCGGTAAGACTGCTGGTCAGCTGCTCCCGCAACATCACGCGTGGCGGTCCCCATTCATTGGGAGAACTGATAGCCCCTTCGACCAGTCCAAACGTGGAACCGAAAAGGATCCCGCCGGGTGTGAGGGCAGTCCATGCATTCGCAAGATAATTTCTCAATTCCTCATCCTCGGTAATCACCTGTAAAACTGAGGCAGAATACACCAGGTCGAATTCCTCCGGTCCGAATGGGAATGTATCTGAAACAGTAAAAAGGTCATGAATCTCCTGCCGGTCACGGTACATGTCAAAGCCGAGGTTGATACTTGCCCAGTTGATGTCGAACGCAGTGATTTTTTCCCGGGGAAACCCATCGCGGATCAACTGCCGGACGTTGTCTCCCGTGCCGCACCCGTAATCCAGGAGCCTGCCGGTCTCTTTAGGCACATGGGAATAGTAAAAGTGGTTGCTGATCCGCGGTTTCCCGAGGATCATGAGAATGTGGGGATAGAGGACACCTTCCTTGCTGTACTTCTTCAGGAGCATCTGATAATACCCTTCAGGATAGACAACCCCGTAGGTTTCGATCTGTTTCATAACGTTGCTGAGTTCCTCCGGGAGTGTCTTTCCCGGGGGGAAACTGAGGGGTTTTGGTGCAGGCATACCGGAATAAGGGTATGCCATTTGAATATTCATGGTTAACGCAGTTGACCGAAGCAGGGGCCCGGGCGAATCTGTATTTGCGGGGAGAGTTCTTTCGCGTTTACGGCTGGTGATTATATTTCACTTCGTTAAAATTATTCATTCAACCGCCAAGGCAAGAGCACCGCCGGCACGATAATAATCGCGGCTGCTCTAAGGATGAAGAAAAGATCCGCGGGGAGATCGAGATATTGGTTGATACGAGAGATGATCGCCTCGCACGCGCGAAAATACCCGCTTGATGGGAAAGCCTCATTTTCATCCCTCGCACAGTATGTTAATAAAGAGCATCTTTCAAAAACTCATCAATCACTCCAGAGAATTTAATTTCCCCAGGTGTAACCCATGGACACGCCCTCCTTTGAGAACCTCCGCAGTTTTTTCGACCGGGTAAAGAATGCCGGCTTTTTTGAACGTCTTTTTTCGTGGAAAACTATTGTCGCTTCCGGGTACGAGGCATTCGGAGAATACCAGCGTCTCCAGAACCACATGCAGGTAAAAAATACTGAAATTTCGGGACTTGTTTTACAAAACCGGGACCTCACCCAGAACCGGGATTACCAGGCGCAACAGGCAACCCGTCTCCAGCAGGACCTTTTGTCGGAACAACATCGCTCCCAGGCACTGAATGAAAAGATCACCGAGAAGGAACGGGAACGGGCAACAATTGCCGAGGCACAGGCTAACAGCGAGGATTACATTCTCCGGTTAAAGGGCGATCTGGTCACGTTTGCCGCAAAAAATGAGGAATTGCAAGCGAAGATCAATGAACGGGAGAACATGGCGGGGGGACTCGTCGCCGCTGACAGGAAAAACCAGCAGGCGATTAACCAGTTAAAAGTGGATTTGTCGTCATCGCAGGGAAAATTCGACCAGCTGAACTCGCAGTTTATTGAAGCGCAGAAAACCCTCGCGGAACTCCGGCAGAAAGAAGAGGAGCGTGTCCGTGAACACGACGCCCGGATCACTGAACTTACGACATTAAAAAAGCAACTCGAAGAAGACCGGCTCCGGGTGCAGGCAGAGCGTACCGAGGAGATCCGTTCAGAATTTGCCGAGATGGAACTGACGTGGAAGAAGCACGAGGAACTGGTCGAACAGTCGTTGCGGTCGATCTGCCAGCGGCATACAATTGATTATTGTGACAAAGAGAAGTTCCCGTACAGTGGCAAACCGGACAATGCGGTGGTTATCTTCGACCAGTTTGTCATTTTCGATGCGAAGAGCCCAAAGAATTCCGACGAGCTTTCGAATTTCCCCCTCTATATCAAAAGCCAGGCAGAATCTGCAAAGAAATATCTCAAGGGTCCCGATGTGAGAAAAGAGATCTACCTTGTTGTCCCGGCAAATACGGCTGAATACCTTGACGAGTTCCATTACGATCTTGCAGATTTAACCGTGTATGTCATTACTCACCTGACTTCGCCACTTTGCGATAGCTAACGCTCAATTTTTGCATCAACATCATTCGCCAAATCGGGTTTACCAACAGTTTGGAGCCCCCAAACTACCATACTTTTTGATAAAATCTCCAAAAAA
>JAPKXU010000043.1 GCA_026394655.1 Methanoregula sp.
CTTGGGGTGCCGGGCAACTTTCCGCCGTCAATAAACAGGTCACGGGGCACCGTGCATTATTCAGGAGTCACGGGATCTTTTGCACCAGAGAGGTTTGCACTTGTTGCCGTTATTGGTGCATCGAACCGTTCGATCACCTGCTGGGCGAGTGGGTGCGCCGGTATGCGGATGCCAATGAGCCCGGTACCGCCGGTCAGGATATCCGGGAGGATCCTGCGCGCCGGAACAACAACAGTTACCGGACCGGGTAAAAACACAGAGATGAATTCCTGCATACGGGCATCGATATGGGCAACCACAGCAAGCATCTCAAAATCGGCAACGGCAATGGAGATCGGCTTTCCCTGATCCCGCATCTTTGCTTCGTAGACCTTACAGATCGCCTCTTCCGAGAGCGCATCCGCACCCAGACCGTACACTGTTTCGGTGGGATAGACGATAAGTCCGTCCTGCATGAGCACCGAGACTGCACGTTCGACGATATCCATTTAGAATTCACGACCACGGACACGGTTGATATCAAAGACCGCTTTCGTGCTGACGTGCATGACGGCAAAGACCCCCGCCTGGATCGGATCGGTGACGACAAGGTCAGCATGTTCCGGTACTGTGCCTGCCATCCTGAGCGCGATGACTGGAATCCCTGCGTCTCTCACCCGATCGACTGCCTTTGAAATCTCTCCCCCCATGATTGATCCTGCGAGTACGAGAATGGACGCGTGGGGGAGACGGGCAACAGCATCGACAGCAAGGGCAAGTGTCCGTTCCCCTACGAGCGGGATCGTATCCACCGAGATCCGTTCGCCCCGGATGTTATGCCGGTCCGCTTCGTTCACTGCGCCAAGTGCCACTTGAGCCACTTGGGCGCCGCCACCGATAATGATCACACGGGAACCGAAGATATGCCCGAATGGCTGGTACGCTTTCACGTCTTTTACCGAGGGGATCGTGATTAGGTCATCGATAAGTGTCTGACGATCATCCTCTTCACCGGATTCATATTCAAAATAGATCTCTGCCATGCCGGAAGATGGACCGGTCTCAAACAGCTCCTGGGTGATCATCACGATGTTGGCATTATGTTCTGCCATCACCGTTGCAATATCGCGTAAGACCCCTTTGCGGTTCTCAGCGATGATCCGCATTGCAGAGCGTTCGGGAAGTGTGTCCATAAACGGATGCGATAGCCGGGGATCGAACCCGGGTTAGAAGCTTGGGAAGCTCCTGTCCTGCCGCTAGACTACTATCGCGAGAAAATTTCTGCTTTATGATATTACTTCAGTTCTGTGATAAATATAGTGCTCATCCCTACGGATCCCGCACGGGACACTTTTTTGGGCAGTTACCTCCCCGGGAGTCGGGTTTATTTACCGGTCGCCCGCTCAAATTTGACAGAGTCGATATTTTTATGAAATGCGGTGCGCCATTAGATCATACTAACTATAAAATGCAAAACCGGGTCAGGACAATTATATCCTGATGAATGCCCTGTACAGATACACAAGTTAATGTGATCTCATCAGATGAACTAAGTGATATCCATGAAGTTATTCTCAACATTGATCATTACAACAATGGTGGCAGCCCTGATCCTTCTGGCATGTCCCGTACTGGCAGACTCCGGGGACGGTCAGACCAATCTCTACCAGAATGCGTTCTCCACTGATCCCCACTGGACGACCAACAACCCATCGTCAGATTATTGGGATTCCTCGAAGGGCATGTACCATTTTGGCATCGAACCCAGCACTCAAAATTATGCATGGACGCCCGTCCAATATGACCAGGGTCCGTTCACGCTGGAATATGATGTCACCCTAGAACAGGTTGACGATGCTGCAACGTTTCGTCTCGGGTTCTCCGGGACTGAAATGGACAGGTCGAAAGGTCCAAATGTCCTCACCGAATTTACGACCACCAAGTACGGTAAAGTGTTCAATCTCCGGCTGCTGACCCAGAATCAAAAATTGAACGAAGTGATGAGCACGTCGGCATCCTATAATGGACCGACGGTCAATTTCGAGATGAACAAGACATATCACGTGGTCGTGAACTACGATGCTGATAGGAAAACCCTCACCGAACGGGTCACTGAAAAGACATCCGGAACACAAATTTGGAATTATTACCTCAATACATGGGAAACCCTGAGTGGCATGAACCGGATCTACATCGGATCCGGTGGGGATTATGGCACGATGAATCAGTATGCAATTGGCTATATCGATAACATACGCCTCTACACTCCGGTTGATGTGACGGTGGCACCAACAGAAGTTACCGCACAGCAGACATCGGCTCCGGCATTTACCCCCCGTCCCACAACCAAGAAACCGACCACTGTGCCCCCGACACCCACTTTGACGCCTAGATCATCTCCGTCAATTGTAGTTGCATGCGGAGCTCTCGGAATTATCGGGGCAGTTGCCAGCTGGCAGAGGATGAAAAAGAACCGGTAAAAATACCAAATCTGATCTTTTTTTACATATATCGTATGTTTTTCAGTCAATCTGTGTGATATAGCACTCTTTCGCTTCCCCCCTCGTCGGTGTAACCGATTCACGGCGACAATGTATGGCTATGGTCGTGAAAATCGCGAATGTGATTTTCATGCTAAAGACCATCATGCCCTTAACCTTTTAGGTGCATAGGGTTAATAGACGGTAGAATGACGTACCTGCATGGAGGAGGATGAAAGCGAAAGACCGTGCCCCAACAATTGTTGTCGATGACAGTGCGGATTCGCTTGACGAGCTCTCCGAATACCTTGATGTTCTTTCGAGTAGCGCACGGCTCAGGATCCTGAAATTTCTTGAGAAAAAGCCTGCGGATGTGCGAACAATCTCGGGTGCGATCGATACCAGTTATGAGAACACCAAGAAGCATCTCGACAAACTCCTGAGTATTGGCGTGATAAAAAAGGAGGCGGGACTAAGTAACTCTACCTCCCGTGGCGTTCTTCCGGTGTGGGAATATTCGGTCGTGCAGGGTGGGCTTGAGGCAATTATCCGTAACCTGAGTATCTTCTCCAACAAAGAGTTCCGGGTTGTGAACCCGGAGATCTCCCGGAAACTGGCATCGGTAAAAAAGACGCTCTCGCACGATGTGCTGGGAGATTTCCCTACCGCAATTGTGATGGGCGGCACAGATGACGGCAGGATCTTTTTGTTCAGGAAAGATATGATTAATATCGGCAGGATTGAACAAAAAACTGAAACAGGTGCTGGTACGGTGGGGGATATCATGCTATCAGATTCTTATACAGCAGTCACCCGTATCGCAAAACCGCATGGCAGGTTTGTTCATGACGGCGACACCTGGTACATAGAGGATAGTGGAAGTACCGGGGGAACACGGCTGAATAATCATCGGCTGGAAGTGAATGCCCGGACTCCCGTACATGACGGTGATGTGATCGAGCTCGCAAAAGGGATCCATGGTGCAAAGCTGCTGCTGCTCATTCCAAAATCGCCATGATTGCCGATGCCATATGTTCCTGTGAGAATTGCAGTGATGAACAAAATACTCCCCGGCATGAACCGGGATGAATTTTCGGACGACATGACACATCCCGCACTCCCGATCCGTCTTGCCCTCATCATCCTTCTCATCCTCGGATCTGCGTCTGTCCCGGGAGTTTTTGCCGCAGAGTATACAGTGGCGTCGTCAGGTGCCTTATTTACCGAAATTCAGCCGGCTATAAAACAGGCATTACCCGGCGATACAATCATTGTTGCGAGCGGTCTGTACCCGGAGAAGATACGCATCGATAAATCGATCGTGCTGGCAGGGATCGACAGTGGGAAAGGGGCGCCGGTACTGGATCCGCAATATGAGGGAACTGCTGTTGAAATTATTGCTGATGGCTGTACGGTGAAAGGCTTTGAGATTCAGCACAGTAATCTCATGGGTGGCATCCGGGTGACCTCCAGCGGAAACAGCATTGCGGACAATACATTAAAAAAGAACGTACAGGGGATTGTTCTTATCTCGGCGGATAAAAATTCTATCACCGGAAACACCATCACTGACAACACCGGTACCGGGATCACTCTTGAAGGCTCTGGTGACAACCTCATCGAAAACAATCGTGTGCTTGACAATCCCATCGGGATTATGCTTGACGATGCCTCGCGAAAGAACCAGATCTACCATAATTCGTTCGCAAATACCCAAAATGTGATTGCCACAAGCGCGACATCGGATTGGGAATCCCAATCTGCGGTGGCATATACCTATCATGGCGGAGCGTTCAACAGCCGGATGGGAAACTACTGGGGTGATTATCACGGACAAGACCCGAATGGCGATGGTATCGGTGCGACGCCGTATGTGATCTCCATCGCCGGGAACAGCGATGGGATACGCTCAACATCACAGGATGTTCTGGATCTCTTCCCGCTCATGGACCCGAAGGATACCTATCATGCCATCTTCCCGGCATCAGGAACAAGCGTCATCAGTAATCCTGTGTTTACTGCTGTTGTGACCCCCCCTGTCCTCGGAACAACAACCCCCCGTAATCCCATCTTACCCACCACAGCTGCAACCCTGTCACCAGTTATCACCCTGCCTCCACTGGTCATGCCCGATATGAGCCGGGTGCCATGGGTACCGGTGCTGGTGGGAGTGTTACTCCTCTGCGGTGCTGGGGGTGCAGTGTTCTGGTATCGCAGGAGAAAACCCCGTCGCCAATCCCCGCAGGACGCGCTCAGGATCGTGCCATCGGGCACTCCCGATACGATCCCATTTTCCACTACGGTGACGCAACCGGATGAACTACTCCAGTCCCTTGAGACTACCGGCACGGTTGGCATGGTCAAACGATCTGACCGATCAGACCCTGTTGATGAACCTGGCACAGCTGATACGGTTCCGGATTCCGCAGATGATGAGCCGGCTGGTTCCGGGCAGCAGTTCTATCTCCCCCCGGATCTCAAGAGCAAGTATTCCGGTATCCGGTATATCGGGCGTGGCGGGGTGGCGCATGTCTTTGCCGCTCACCGAAAGACGGATGGCAAACTGGTCGCGGTTAAGATCCCGATCAGTTTTGATGAGATAACCGGCAAATGTTTCTTAAATGAGATCGCTCTCTGGAAGAAACTCAGTCACCCGAATATCGTTGAAGTCCTCGCGACGAACATCCTCCCGGTCCCGTATGTCGAGATGGAGTATATACCGGGATCCCTTGATGATGTAACAAAACCAATCCCTGTCTGGAAAGCGGTGCATCTCGTCAACAGCATTGCCGATGCGCTGCAGTATGCCCATTCCCGAGGGATCATCCACCGCGACATCAAACCGCATAACATCCTCATGACTGCAGAATTTGTACCGAAGATCACCGACTGGGGGATGAGTAAAATTATCTCTACCGAGATGCAGAAGTCCAGTGTCAGCGGCTTCTCGCTCTCCTACGCGGCACCGGAACAGGTATCCCCTGCAGATTTTGGACGTACAGATGCACGGACGGACATCTACCAGTTAGGGGTGGTCTTTTATGAGCTCGTCACCGGTTCGATACCATTTGGCGGGGATAGTATTGTTGAAGTTGGCAACGCGATTGTGCGGGAAGATCCGATCCCGCCATCCAAATACAACCCGGATGCGGCATTGGTCGAAAAGATTATCCTGAAATGTTTGAGAAAGGATCCTGCCGACAGGTACCAGACTGCGGGAGAGATATCCGACGCGCTCTCCAGCTATCTCGATGAAGATGAAGAATAATGACGCAATTTATACGCTGTGACATGGCATGCTCAAAAAAGGGAACGAGAATTTCGTATGAAAAACGAAAAAAAGGACTATGAACCGGTGACGTGCGGGCATTGTGAAGGGCTCGGGTGCACGTACTGCAACAAGACTGGCACCGTACTCGTCGCTGCACCGAAACGGCACTGCTCCCACTGTGAGGGTGTAGGCTGCATCTATTGCGGGTTCACCGGTTGGGCAGAACCAAAAGGGAAGTACGACTGAGTCCCGCAAAAGCGATCAGGAAAATCTTCCCACAACCCTGCGCGGGATGACGCACTCCTCGAACTGTTTTGCAAAGTACCTATCGGTCATTCCTGCGATAAAATCCCGGACAAGTTCAGCTGGGCTTGCAGATTCAACATACTTTTTACTGATCCAATCGGTTGCAATAAATTCAGTGAAGATCCGTGAAGAAGTGTTTCTGTCGAGGAGATCGTCAAGATACCGGTCAAAGAGCATCCGGAACATCCGTTCGATCTTGTCCCGCTCTGCGGTCAACTTCGGGTTTTCATAGATGTACATCCGGGAAAATGTGCGCAGGTTAATGAGTGCCTGCTCGACATCCTGGCTGTACGAGATATATCCTGCCCCATCACTGTCGCTGTGCTGCAACAGGTCGTAGATGAGCGTGTTGATGATCTCCCGGTTCGTACTTCCGAGGATACGGGTGCATTCCTCCGGGACAGGAGTGATATCGTTGACAAGCCCGACATCCCGTGCATCCTGCAGGTCACGACCGATATACGCGATGGTATCGGCAAACTTGACGACGCAGCCTTCCAAGGTCATAGGTGCAGAGGAGCGGCGCCCGGCAGCATGGATACGCACTTTCTCATCAAACGCTGCCCAGTCAGGGCACGGTTCCGGCTCGATCCGAATATCATCCGCCTCACCATTGTGGCAGAGGATCCCGTCCAGCACCTGCATCGTCAGGTCACAGGCTTCGATTTGGTCAAGGAACTGCACGCTCTGGACGTTATGGAAAAATTTCCCGATCCCATTCTGTTCGCAGATCCTCGACAGGCATGTCTCGCCGAAATGTCCGTATGGGATGTGCCCGATATCGTGACCAAGCGCGATCGCCTCGATGAGATCTTCGTTCAAGCGCAGGCTCCTGCCGATGGTACGGGCAATCTTTGAGACCATCTGGACGTGGATGACACGGTGGGTGATGTGATCGTTCTCAACAAGGTAAAATACCTGGGTCTTGTCGATATACCGGGTGTAAGCCCTCGTGTGGATGATCCGGTCAGCATCGCGGGAGTATGGTGTACGGAGGTCTTCAGTCCGGTTTTTTTGCCGGCGCACCGCATCGGCACTTTTTGCGGCACCGGGCGAGAAGAGCGACTCCCGTGCGGCAATATAGGTGCGGGTACTGGATTCGGGATCGGATCCACGGGATTGTTTGCTCTTCGGACGCATGGGCATACTCACGTCAATTTTGTGTCCGGGGCTATTAATGGTGACGAAAGTGCGGTGGAGGCTTTCGGAGTCACCTCCCGTATGTCACGTAGGTCTCGCCATACTGGACGACATGTCCGTTCATCGCCTTTACGAGTTCATCTTTTCGCGCACCGGGAGCCAATGTAAGTTCGGTGTCAAGCCCGTAGATCTTGAAGAAATACCGGTGGGTCTGCCCATGGGGCGGGGCGGATCCGTTATAGCCAATCTTCCCGAAACTGTTTTTACCCTGAATTGCTTTTAACGGGAAGGACACTACAGGAACCTTTTCGATATTCTCCGGAATGAACTTCACGAGTTCGATGTTCCACGCCAGCCAGTGAATGAACCCACCGCCACCGGGAGCATCGGGATCATTGCAGATGATGGCGAGTGTCTTTGTGATCTTCGTGTTGACCCCCCCGACATCGATCTCAGGGGACTTGTCCTCACCATCAATAGTATAGGCGCTGGGCAGGATTTTTACCGAAATTTTTACCTGAAGGTTCTCCATCCATCACACAATCCTGTACATGCCTCATATCCGGCGGCAATAATAAACCTATGGGCGGTGCCACAAACTCCACATCTTTATGGTCATTCGCGAATAACAGGTAAGAGTACATTTTACATGCGAACCGCATATTACGGAGGCAACAATGGCAAAGAAGAAAACAATTCCTGATTCCAGCGCGAAAAATAAAGACGAAGAGTGCTCACATGAGTGTTCAGGCTGCGCCAGCGCGGCAAACTGCTCGGACGCAAAGGCAGGACTCCCCCCCAAGGCAGCGATCGATGTAAAACATGTGATCATGGTCCTGTCCGGTAAGGGGGGCGTCGGGAAATCCACTGTCTCGGTAAACCTCGCCTATGCCCTGTCAAATCATGGGTACCGCGTCGGCTTATTGGATCTCGATATGCATGGTCCGAACATCCCGAAGATGCTGGGCATTGAAGATCACAAGCTTGCCATACTTGGCGAACGGATCGAGCCGGTTCACGTTACCGGCAAGCTCTCGGTTATCTCGATGGCATTTCTGCTCCCCGATACGAGCACACCCATTATCTGGCGCGGTCCGATGAAGATGGCGGCGATCAACCAGTTCCTCACCGAGGTTAACTGGGGATCGCTCGATTACCTTGTGGTTGACCTCCCGCCCGGCACCGGAGACGAGGCGCTCACGATCGCGCAGCTTGCGCCAAATGTCCGTGGTGCCGTGATCGTGACCACGCCGCAGGATGTGGCGACTCTCGACTCCCGCAAAGCGGCAAAATTCATCCAGAAACTTGGGCTTCCGGTCATTGGGATCATCGAGAACATGAGCGGGATGCTCTGCCCCCACTGTGGCGAGGAGATTGATATCTTCGGGAAAGGCGGCGGGAAGAAGATTGCAGAGGAACTATCCGTTCCGTTCCTTGGCGCGATACCGATCGATATCGAGATGCGCAAGGCAGGCGATGAAGGGCGTCCGTTCATCATCCGCCGTGCTGGCGCGACTGGAGACAACGCGACATGGGCAAGCGTCGATGCGGTGATGGAACAGCTGATAAAAGTCGTTCCGGGATAAGTCGATGGATTATCTGCGGATTCTCTCCGGAAAAGAGGAATCCCTCCCAATCTATGACGGGGTGATCGAGTGCCTGGCAAACCCGCAGGCATTACCCGATCTTCTCGAACCGGTGTACCGGCAAGCGATGAAACTCGATGATGAGACGCTGGACCGGTTCCGGTTCGCGCTCCTGCGTCTCCAGCTTTACGCGGACATCCACCGGAATGAGGATCTCGAGAGAGCCATGCAGATCAAGTTTGTCGCGCAGGTTCTGGAGAAAGTGATCTTTGGGACGCTTGTCATGGAGCCACAGGAGATGGAATCGGGCTGATCTGGAAACGTGCCCACTAGATCTTCGCCGGTAGAATCCACATCACCCTGCGAGGGAATTATTCCTTGTGACATGCACTGGTGATACCTATAAGTGTCCTCCCGATCAATAATTGACCGACAAAATGGTGTGCAGTAACGGCTGTACACGACGGTATTTCTAAAATATTATATCTTTATTTGCTGGAGATCATATGACATCACGCATGCACGCCCCGCACACCACCTGTCCGGGGTGCCAGGAAGAAGTTTTTCTCGATGAGCTTGTCGGCGGCAAATGCCCGTTGTGTGGCTGCTCCCTGGAGGATTTCGATGAGGCGTTCGGGGAATATGAAGGAGTCCTCGACAGGTCCGATCTCTCGTGGCTGATCTTCAATTACTTCGTCTTCAAAAAGTTCGTCGATATGGGTGTACCCCCCCACCAGATCATGGAGTTCGTCGCCGCGTATGAAGAGAACGCTGAGAAGCCTCCTGCCGAATGGACGAAGACTGACTTTATGCTGGGAATTCCCATGAGCCCGTGGGATCATCTCAAGCCCAAGCGGTGCGCGAAGTGCAACAGGTTCTTTTTCCGGAACGCCAAAAAGCAGATCACCGGTGACATGCGGCACACGGATGTCCATATTCAGTACGTCTGTGACCGGTGCTGAATTCTCCCTATTTTTCCGTCCGGTTTTCGATAGACAGGATTTTGTCGATACTCCGATCAGATCCCGAACCGACATTCTTCTGTCATGCGGTTGCAGCACCTAAAAAGAGGACTGCGAAACGTTTAATGTTCTAACTGCCAATAAGCCAGCATTGCGCCATCACCCCGCATTTCTCTCGTTCACGCGCCCCGGAGAAGTCTCGGGAAGTTTCGGGGATTTTATCGCCGTACTGATGCGAGGATGATGATCCCGATAATCCCCAGTGCGCCAAGACTGATGATGAGCGGAATAAACGTGACATACGTGAGATCCAACCCGTGAGCCTCTCCCGTACCGGGGACTGGCGGCAAGGGCTGGCTGGCAACCGTTAACAACGCGGTTCCGGTTCCGCTAATGCCCTCCTTGAGCCATCCCACCTTGATGGCATACTTGCCTTCCTGCAAGCCCGGGGCATCCAGTTTGTACGACCAGCGGTTCTGGCTCAATCCGGGAACGATCGGGATTGTCCCGGATGTGATAAGCGCCCGTGAGCTCTGGTTACGGATCTCGATCATTAACTGGTTTTCCACTCCCATATTGGTGGTTCCTGTAATGACAACGTTCTCCCCGGTTTTGAGGGTGGGCAGTTGGGAGTCTGAACCCGACCCGGTCACTCCATCGAAATGCACTACAGGTTCTTCGACGTAGAGATAGTATGGGGTGAATAAGTCGTCAACGTCATGCAATGATGAGGCATTGATGATCGCATTGACGTTAGATGTGACGAATGCCGCGAGGTTCTCTTTTTTACCAATGTCTGTGACGATCTTTCCCCGGTTTGCGATTTTTATCCCGTCATCCCAAACGAAGGGTTCGATCTCAATCGCGTTATTTTGTCCGGGATCCTGTACAAGGAATGCATACTGCCCGCTGAAATATTTCCGGGTTTCTTCGGG
Source organism: Methanoregula sp. (assembly GCA_026394655.1). Taxonomy (GTDB): domain Archaea; phylum Halobacteriota; class Methanomicrobia; order Methanomicrobiales; family Methanospirillaceae; genus Methanoregula. The sequence goes on from JAPKXU010000043.1 coordinate 10,660, forward strand.
TTTTACCACAAACGAGAAATTGCCCTTTTTGTCCGGGACTGCTGTTTTAATATCGAAATAATTCCGACCGATCACCCAGATGGAAACTGTGCCGTTGGTAAATCCGGTGCCGGTGATTGTGACGGAGTCGCCTTTTGTAATCGTGTCATGTAAGCTCGTCACTACAGTGACTGTGGCGGATGCCGGTAGCACGAGCATGAATAGCAGTAAGAGGATGATTGCTGCGACATTTATTTTGCATTTCATGGTTCCACCCAACCCGGCATTCCAGTATATTGATCTGAATGCACCGGGTCGATAAATGATTTCTGTTCTGGGGCATCGCCTAAAAATTCTGGAGTTAGAGACCGGCGAATGCATACCGAACTTTTTTAGCGCCTGCTTAATCATTACGAGAGCCTCAACTTTCAACTTATGAAAAAGCCTTGCGGGATTTTCATCACGCATGCCTGTACCATCTTCGACTTATCGGCAGTTGATATAAAAATAGGAATGGAGAGGCAGGGATCTAATACGTTCTTCCGATAAGTGTTGCCTTGCCGGGTTTACCGCAGACGATGCATGCCCCGTCGCTGTCATGGACATACGGGGAACGCACGTCAGTCCCAAGAACACTCGCGGTTGTCTTCTCTTCAATTGCATCCCCGCATGCCCTGTCCTTGCACCAGTGCACGACCGCGACTTTTCCTTCGTTGAGTGCGCTGTCGAGTGCGTCCATAGTGGTAGCGGCACAGAGATGACTCCTTGTGTGTTCTTCTGCTTTTGTCCGGATCGCATCGGTTATCTCTGCCAGCACACGGGTGACCCCGTCTGGTGCCGTAGCGAGATCGATTGATGTTTTCTCCCCGGTTCGTTTCACCGCCATCACTTTTTTAGCATCAAGATCTCTCGGTCCCAGCTCGAGCCGGAGCGGGACTCCGCGAAGTTCCCACCAGTAATATTTTGCCCCGGGTCTCATGTCACGGGCATCCAGTTTTACCCGGAATCCGGTGGCAGTGAGTGCCTGTTGCAGGTTTTGTGCCGCTACCATCACATCTTCATGGCGTTTCCCGATCGTGATGGGGACGATCACTACCTGTACCGGTGCGGCGACAGGAGGCAGGATCAATCCCTTATCATCGCCATGCATGCTCAAAAGTGCTGCAATACACCGTTCCGAGATCCCATAACAGGTCTGGTTCGCGAGTTTCTGATCCCCGTTCTTGTCCTCGTACTTGATGGAGAATGTCCGGGAGAAGTGCTCCCCAAGATGGTGGACAGTCCCGATCTGGAGGGTCTTGCCGTTGGGCATGATTGCATCCACGGCTATCGTGTAATCTGCACCGGGGAACTTGTCCCAGTCAGGGCGTTTCGATACCGTGGTGGGGATGCACAAGCCATCGTAAAACTCGCGGGTAAGCCCGATCTCGTACTCTACCTGTGCCTCTGCCTCATCCCATGTCGCATGCACCGTATGAGACTCCATGAATGAGGTGATTTCCCGGAGCCGGATCAGCGGGCGTGTCTGCTTCGTCTCGTACCGGAACGTGTTCACAATCTGGTAGAGTTTGAGGGGTAGATCCGCGTGGGAACGAACCCAGAGGGCATACATGGGGTAGATCGCTGTCTCGCTTGTCGGGCGCAGCGCAAGTTTCACATCGAGCGGGGTCGTCCCGCCGTGCGTCACCAAGTACACCTCATTCTCAAAGCCCTTGATGTGCTCTGCCTCTTTCATGAACTCCTGTTCGGGGATCAGGAGCGGGAAGAGCGTCTCCTGATGATCGCGGTCGAGCAGTTCACGCAGGCGTCCATAGACAAATTTGCGGATCGCAAACCCGTACGGGAACCAGACGTAGAGCCCTTTGACCGGGTAGCGAACATCCATGATCTCCGCACGCCATAAAAGTTCATTGTACCATTCAGAAAAGTCCTGCTTTTTCGGCAGGGCGCCTTCATCTTCGTCCATCAAAAAGAACCTCTAAGTCACTAATCGTATGATTGCCGGCGTAATAAAAGCCTCGACAGTTGCCGCAACCGCAACGAGGGGGAGCACATACATGACGAACATGCGGGCGCAACGGTTTGCTACACCCGCCGCATCTCCAGCGCCATACCATTCAGCAATGAGTGAATGCGCCAACATGAAACCCAGTGCACCGGCAAGGATGAACGCAGGGATCTCAAATATCCCGTGCGGGAGGATGGCGGCAGCGACGAATGCGACTGAATGATCGTGGTGGACGATCTCCATGATCGACCCGATAATGATCCCATTCAGGCTCATGATAAAGATGGTGAGGATGCCGAACGTTGCCCCTCCGACAAATAGCAGGATACAGGCTTCGAGGTTGTTCACAAAGAGATTGATCGCCATCGTGAACGGACCGGCATCTTTCAATTGCCCCGCGATCTCTTTTTCAAATAATTGTTTCAGGCTCTCGCCCAGTTCAGGGTTCTCGTGCGTAGCGATCCAACCTGCTACGAGTGTGGCAGAGAAAAGAAAGATGGTGATAATGATGGCATTTGTGAGCTTCATATCAGACATACAATACCATCCGGGTCATATCCCTGATGCCCGGTGCGAACCCGACAACAATCATCGCGAGCAGGACGAGGTGCCAGAACGCGGGATTTGCCTCTTTCCGGAACAACTGCATAACGTAGATCGCGGGAAAGAGCACTACGAGTTTTAGCGGGAACATGACAAAAGCGGTGCCCGTCAGTCCGATCAGGTTTGAACCGACCACATGCTGCTCCACGTAATGGACTGCCGGGTGGAGATCGATGCCATAACTGGTTGCACTGGCATCCAACAGCTGACCGAAGATAAGGATACAATAGAGCGGATCGGAGACATATGTCCATTTCAGAAGATACCGCATGCATGCCCAGACAAGCACGGTTGCGGTGACTGCCATGAGCGGGATGACGGAAAGGACAAACAGGTCGATCCCGTTATGGTTGATACCCCATGCGGCAAGGATGAGCACGATGACGAATACTGCTATGCATCCAGCAAGAACATAGAATGAAATGAAATTTTTTATTAATCCCTGCTGCTGGAGATACAGGGAAAGGAAGATCATGCCAATGGTAAAGAAAAAGAGCACAAAGTAAATCGGCGGGGTCACAATCAGGAACTGGAGATCTCCCGTGATCATCCCGGTGTCCTGGATTACTCTCAACACTCCCCCGAGTACTACATAGGGAAGCGTCGCGAGGATAAACGAGGCATCAATTTTTAGCCCGATATCTGAGAGCCATGTGGACTGCGACATCCAGCGGTAGAGCAGGTACACCCCCAAAACGAGTATGAGCGCATAGGTAAGGGTTTCTACCACATTATATGGTTCGCCGTATTTCACGGGATCGATGTAATATTTGTATATGAACTCACTAATCATTCATGATCACAATGAGCGCGGATGGGATAAAATTACTCAAAGACAAGGTCTTTGACAAGTCCAAATGGATGCAGTTACCCCGTGATGTGGTCATCGGGCATGACGTGCTCGGGCAGATCCCGGCTGTCTGTGAAGACCTGACGTTGGGACACTCCGCGCTCCTTATCTCAGGTAAAAGTACGATGGAACGGGCGGGGAAGACGGTCCGGGAACAGCTTGCTGCCACGTGTGAAGTGAAGACTTTTATTTCCGAAGAGATCAGCATATCCATCATAAAAAAAATAGAGAAAGCGGCACGTGATGTGGATTTTGTGATCGGTGTCGGGGGCGGACGGGTGATCGATACCGCAAAGATCGTGTCATATAACACTGATCACCAGTTCATATCCGTCCCGACTGCCGCATCACATGATGGGATTGCATCTGCCCGTGCGTCCGTGCCAACGGGTAAAGGCAATGTATCGCTCGAGGCACAACCACCGATTGCGATTGTTGCTGATACAGGGATCATCGCGTCTGCCCCGCACCGGCTCCTCGCTGCTGGTTGTGCGGATGTGATCTCCAACTATACTGCCATTCTTGACTGGGAGCTCGCCCACCGGGTGAAAGGCGAACCCATAAGCGAATACGCGATCGCACTCTCGAAGATGACCGCGGAGATCCTTGTAAGTAATGCCCAGCTGATCAAACCTCACCAGGAACAGTCTGCACGGTTTGTCACAAAGGCGCTCGTGTCGAGTGGGGTTGCCATGAGCATTGCCGGTTCTTCCCGTCCCGCCAGCGGCGGAGAACACAAGTTCTCGCATGCACTTGACCGGTTAGCCCCGGGAAAGGCACTCCACGGGGAAAGTTGTGGGATCGGCACGATCATTTCCATGTACCTTCACGGCGGCGACTGGCGGGGCATCCGCACATCGCTTGCAACCATCGGAGCGCCGGTAACCCCCGCGGATGTCGGGATCGATGATGCGACTGCTGTCAAGGCGCTTCTCATGGCAAAGACAATCCGTCCTGAGCGTTTCACTATTTTCGATATGGGGATCACGCAGGAATCAGCCGAGATGCTGATCCAGATGCTGTACAAGGATTGAATGGAGGGAACCTGATGACAGATACGAAGACCAAAGTAACGCTTGTCGGGACCGTCCTTGCAAAGCCGGGCGCTGAGTTCGTGTACGAAGGTGAGGTGGCGGAATGCGGCACCTGCAAGGTGAAAAAGGCGTGCAACAATCTCACCAAAGGGCACCGGTACCGGATTGTGACCGTTCGGAGCACTCATCATGAGTGCATCATCCACTTCAACGGGGTAACCGCAGTTGAAGTGATGGATGCCCCGGCAACGATGCTCATCAATGCCGATATGGCGATGACGAACTCCAAAGTGAAGATTGAATTTTCCTGCAACAAGGCGGACTGTAAAAGTTTCGCGCTCTGTCACCCTGATGGTGTAGTCGAGGGAGAAAAATATATCATCGCAGAAGTAATGGGCAATGCACCGGATATATGCGACAAGGGCAGGGCACTGAAACTGGTTGAGATCAAACCAACGTAACCTTGGTGCGGCACATCAACCCCGGTTATTTTACGTCAAATACGCCAGCATAAACCAGTTTAATGTCCCGGCTCTCCCGGGAAAACCCGATGTCCTTTTCATGGTTTGAAGTGCGTACGCGAAATGTTCCCTGGGGTTTAGTGTCAGGTACGCAACAGCGGATATCAGCGGTGTGCCCGGTGATCTGTACGTACCTGCCAGAGCCTGTCCGCGAGAGCCAGAAGCTCATCATACCGCTCCAGCTTGTCACGCCACCGTTTCGGGATGGCACAAAGCCCCCAGTATGCGCCGGCAAGGGCACCAGTACATGCGCCCACCGTATCCGCATCACCGCCCATATTGATCGCGCTCAGGACTGCTCCCTCAAAGGACCGTGCCTGCATAAACGAGGATAATGCCGCATGCGAACAGAGCACGGCGTCCAGCGACGGTACGGGGCAGTACTGTTCATAACTGCCGAGCATTGCATGCACTTCGGGATTTGTGCAGAGACTCCGGGCATGGCGATATGCCTGTTCTCGTGTACTGCCCCGGCACAGAGCGCTCGCCATCACGTTCAGCCATGCAGAGCAGTGTGCAGCAACCGGATCATAGTGCGTGAGCTGTGAGCAGGCGAGACTTTGGTCATACACTTCCGGTGCCGGGTAAAAGATCCCAAGAGGGAAGCCCCGCATCACGCTCCCATTCGTCCGGCTGCCGTGCAAGCGATGATGCACGAGCTTTGCGGCACGATGCGGCAGGATCCCGGTTTTGACAAGAATGAAGAATCCGGCTGATGTCTGTCCGTACCATTCCGGGCGATTTTCGTACCCATAAAGCAACCGCTGTACAAGGTCAGATGGGTTAAATCCCCTGCATTTTTCGAGCGATTTAGCAACAGCAACTGCCTGTAGCGTATCATCAGTCCATTGCCCGGCTTTTCGGAAATGGAGCCCTCCGGGAAGCATTTTAGTCAACCACGCTTCAGGTTGGGCAGATCCTTCCAAAGGCGCACCCAAAGCGTCCCCAATTGCGAGTCCTGCAAGCAATCCTGATGGGCGCACGCTTGATCTTATAAATTTCACCAGTAAGGTATATCTGTTGAACAGCAGAAGTAATTTTTTACCGAGAAGGTGATAGTGTGCAAAAGGAAGAATTGCTGCATTTACACATGTTAATGGTACACATTAAGAAGTATTACGAAGACATCACCAACGAAGAAATTGAAACAGAACGTTATAGCGCTCTGCAAATATCTCCGGTTCATATTCATAAAGACAAAAAAGCTCATAAAGAAGCTCTTCTCACGCTGGGTGAAGAGATTGTTGATCATATCCACGGGCACCACCATGTGCGTGTGGTGAACTATTCTGCTGATACTGCTGCTGCCTCGACACGGGTTGCAGTTGAACATTAACCGTTATGGATGAGGCGCTGGCATTCCGGGAGATCATCTCCCGCATCCTCTCCTTACCTCCCGGTGATGAGGCAATCGTTGCAGTCAAAATTGATGTGTGCAGGAAGTACCGGCTTCCCCTAGTGCCAAAGAACTCCGCGATCCTTGCCTTGGCACTGCCGGAAGAGCGGGAGGCACTGAGAAAGATCCTGCTTGTCAAACCCAGCCGGACACTGTCGGGGGTTGCTCCTGTAGCCGTAATGACGTCCCCGTATCCCTGCCCGCACGGCAAATGCCTGCCCTGCCCCGGGGGTCCGGAACATCCGTTTAAATCCCCGCAGAGTTACACGGGAGAGGAACCCGCTGCAAAACGAGCCCGTGAGCATGGTTATGATCCATTCGCGCAGGTGCATGCCCGGCTTGAACAGTTCGAGACACTGGGGCACCGGGTTGAGAAAGTGGAACTGATCGTGATGGGTGGGACGATGACTGCCAGACCGATAGAGTACCAGGACGAGTTTGTCGCCCGGTGTATCGAGGCGATGAATAAGTACCCGGAAAGCAGTCCCGCACAAGTTGCGCCCGCAGTCGGGACGGTTGAAGAAGAAAATGAGACTGCCGCAGTCCGCTGTGTCGGGATCACGTTCTAGACCCGTCCTGACTGGAGTAAACAGGAGCATATCAACCGGATGCTTGATCTTGGCGTAACGAAGGTGGAACTGGGTGTCCAGCATGTCGATGATGCGATCCTCGCGTTCAACCGGCGGGGCTGCACGGTCGCAGATACGGTCGAGGCAAACCAGCTTCTGCGGGATGCGGGTATCAAGGTCGGTTTCCACATGATGCCCAACCTTCCCGGCTCCAGTATCGATGCAGACCGGCGGATGTTCGATACGATCTTCTCGGATCCCCGGTTCAGACCGGACTTTCTCAAGATTTATCCGACGCTCGTTACCCCGGGTTCCGAGATCGAAGACCTCTGGCAACGGGGGGAGTATGCACCCTATGATGAGGATGCGTTGATCGATCTGGTCGCGTATGCCAAGTCGATCATCCCTGAGTACACCCGGCTCTCGCGTATCCAGCGGGACATCCCGGCAAAACTTATCGTCGCTGGATCTAAACACTCGAACTTCCGGCAACTTGCCCAGAACCGGCTTCTCCGTGACGGGAAGCGATGCCGGTGTATCCGGTGCCGGGAGATCGGGCGGCTGCCATCCGTAACCGAATCGGATATTCAGGTGCTCCAGTACGAATGCTGTGGCGGAACCGAGTATTTCATTTCAGCAGTTTCCGGTGATTCTCTCATCGGTTTTGCCCGGCTTCGTTTCCCTTCGTCCGTGTACCGGCTCGAACTTGACGGTGCTGCACTGGTGCGTGAGCTCCATATTTATGGGAGCCCCGTTCCTGTGGGGATGGATGCGGCAGAGAAAGAGGAATGGCAGCACAGGAACTATGGACGGTTGCTGCTCGCCCGGGCTGAAGAGTGCGCCGCAACGGCTGGGTTTGGCAGACTCGCGATCATGAGCGGCATTGGTGTCAGACCGTATTACCGGAGACAGGGCTATCTGCGAAAAGGTCCGTACATGATTAAGGAGCTCGGATGAACCCATCAACCACTGAATTTTTACGGCAGAGGTTCACCGAGTACTACAAAAAGACTGTCCTTGTTGCTCCCTCTTCGCTTGAACAGCGGGAGTGGGGTTTTGTCCTGTTCAACCCCGGGGAAAAAGAGATGCGTATGCGTCGGCATATTGCGTTTGCCGGTCGGACTGAACTTTTCGAGTATCTCAAAAACCTCGTGCCCTCGCATACTTATTACTCGAGCGCATATTACGAGAAACCGGATGCGGCGACAATGGGGGAGAAAGGGTGGTGCGGGGCTGACCTGATATTTGATCTCGATGCCGATCATATCATGAAGGGACCGTATGACCAGATGCTTGCCCGGGTAAAGGAAGAGACTGAAAAGCTCGTAACGATGCTGACTGAAGAGCTCGGGATAGATCCAAAACGGATCGAGCTCGTCTTTTCCGGGGGGCGGGGATACCACATTCACGTAAAAGATCTTGCGTTCCGCGGGTGGGGGAGTGCAGAACGACGGGAACTGATCGATTATATCTGTGGGATCGGTATCGACCCGCAGAGGCTCTTTTCCGGTAAACCAACGGCAGCAACCGGTTGGCAGGGACGTTTTCGCGAAGCGCTGATTGACTACCTCCGCTGGTTGGGTACGATGAACGAAGCAGAGGCATTCGCTTACCTGACCGCAATTAGTGGCGTGGGAAAAGACTCAGCAGCGTTATTCCTAAAAAAACGGGAGGACCTTATCTGGGAACTAGAACGTGGTCCCACAACGATGCTCCTGAAGAACCGGGTTATCGAGGCAATCGTTCATGAACCCGAAGGAGAGTTTAAAAAACGGCTGGACGCACGCGCAGCGCTTGCCGATGAACCCGTCACTACTGATATCAAACGCCTGATCCGGATGCCCACTTCACTTCACGGGGGAAGCGGGATGCGGGTGCAGCCGATAGAACTGCGAAACCTCCATGACTTTGATCCGCTTGTCGATGCAGTGGTTTTTTCGACACGGGATGTAAAGGTTGATGCCCGGTTCCCTCTCACACTGCCGATGCTTGGAAGCACTTATCAACTCCAAAAAGGGATCTCTACTGTACCTGAAGCCGTGGCGGTATTCCTCTGCTGCCGGGGCATATCTGAGATTGCATGAGGGAGAGACGATGGGAATTGACGATTTGCGAAAAATCCTGCTTTCAGAGCGAGAGACCGGCAAACTCGTCCAGATCGTGCCCGACATCTTTGACCAGACCCACGTTGGGATCGCCACGCTCCTCGAAAAGATCTACGCGATCGAAGACCCGCTCTCTGATGATGCACGGGTATTGATCGAGGAGACTATTGCGATTAAAGAAACCCTCCACGAACTCTTTGCGATCCGTTCACGCAAGATCCTTGCCCTTACGATCATGCACGCGGAAGGGAACTATTATGATCGTGAAGAGGTGAAACGGATGATCCCCCCCGAACGTGAGATGTTCGATCAGACCACCGCAGCGATCGAGGCATGCCAGGAGATCCTCCTGCATAACGTCCACCATCATATTATTCCTGTTGTAACTATGGCTCACGATGATGAGGATATGGGTGATTGGGAGGAGTTGCCGTCTGCCGATCTGATTTCCCCGTTACAAAAATCCGGGACGGCAGTGGCATCCCCTTCGCTCTCGCCTCCGTACATGCTCGTGCAGGTGCTCGAGGACATGGACTCTTTTATGGGTGTTGATGGGAGGATTTATACCCTCTCAAAGGGAGATATAGTGACACTTCCCGAGCGGAATGCAGCCGTGTTAAACGACCGCAACATAGTGTTAAATATGAATCTTAGCAAATAATATTGGTATTCTGTATCCAAAACATCGGTGAAAATATCATGAAAATGCCAGCGAAATTTAAAACATACTGCCCATTCTGCAGAACTCACCAGATCCATGAAGTGGAGAAGGTCAAAAAGGCAAAGACCACCGGTCTCCACTGGATTGACCGCCAGAAAGCACGCAGGGGTAAAGTGGGCAACATGGGCAAATTTTCGAAAGTGCCCGGTGGCGACAAGCCGACAAAGAAGATCAATGTACGGTACCGCTGCGTCACCTGTGGAAAAGCACATCTCCGCAAGGGATACCGGGTTGCGAAGTTTGAATTGACGGAGTGAACAGAATGGTACGTGAAGCAAGAGAGAACCGGAGCAGTTTTTATAAAGTGAAGTGCCCAGACTGCGAGAATGAACAGACAATATTCGGCAAGGCGAGCTCAGTTGTCAAGTGCATTGTCTGTGGTCGGGATCTTGCCGTTCCCACTGGCGGAAAGGCGATTATAAAGGCTGAGATCCTCTCAGAGCTCAAGTGAGAGAGCAAATGCAGGACAGAGAGTGGCCCCAGGAATCAGAACTGGTTGTCTGCACCGTAGAAAATGTAAAAGACTTCGTAGCGTTCGTATCACTCGATGAGTACGGTGGCAGGCAGGGGCTCATCCCAATCTCTGAAATTGCAACCGGCTGGATCAAGTATATCCGTGACCACATCCGTGAAGGGCAGAAGATCGTCTGCAAGGTCTTAAATGTTGACCGGAACCGTGGTCATATCGATCTTTCTTTAAAAGACGTCAATGAGCACCAGCGCCGTGAGAAGATCCGTGAATGGAAGAACGAGTCCAAGGCACGGAAATGGATCGGGTTTGTTGCCGAAACTGCGGGAGAACCCGCGATCGGGATCGAAGATGCAATTCTTGATAAATATGGGGCGCTCTATCCAGTCTTTGAAGATATTGTCACCGATGGCGACGCAACAATAAAAAAGCTCGGGCTCACGAAGAAGGCAAGCGACGCGCTCCTGCATATCGCACACGAGAGTGTGAAGGCGCCCCATGTTGAAGTAATCGGGAACCTGATCCTCACCTCCACCCAACCCGATGGTATATCCGTAATCAAAAAAGCGTTGAAGAGTGCTGAGCCCAAGATTGCGGGTGTGGAAATTGAGCTCCTCTACCTTGGCGCGCCAACGTACCGGATCAAAGTGACCGCGCCGGATTATAAAAAAGCAGAGAAAGCACTCGAAAAAGCGGCAAACTCTGCCATCGCTGTCGTTGAAAAATCCGGCGGCGAAGGAAAGCTCGTCAAAAAACCCAAGTCCGGAAAGAGCCAATGAGCGGTCGAATCCGTCGCTGCACAGCAGACCATACCTATACCCTTTCTTTGATTTGTCCTGTCTGTAACCAGCCGACAGCGACTGCTCATCCCGCACGATTTTCAGTGCAGGATCGTTATGGAAGATACCGGAGAATGGCGAAATGATCGATGATATCAGCATCCGCTACCTTGACAGTTTTACTGACAAAAATCTCATAGACCCCATCCTCATCGAAGGATTGCCCGGCATCGGGCAGGTGGGAAAACTCGTCGCTGAATATATTATCCACATGCTCTCGGCGGAAAAGATCGGGGAGATCCACTCAATCTATCTCCCCCCACAAGTGATCCTTGAAGAGAATGGCATTGCCCGCCTGCCCAGAAACGAGATTTATCTCTATAAGGCACCCGATCGACACATCCTCTTTTTAGTTGGGGATTTCCAGAGCACTTCAAACGAGGGTCACTATCTCATGTCCGATGCCTACCTTGATGTGGCACAGGAATTGGGTGTCAAACGCATCTACACACTCGGTGGTTTTGGCGTGGGGCATCTTGTGAATGGTCCCCGCGTGCTTGGTGCAATAAACCGCGAAGAATTAAAAAAAGAGATCGAAGAAGCTGGCGTAACCTTCGAACGCGACGAGCCCGGCGGGGGGATCATTGGTGCCGCCGGACTCCTTTTAGGGCTGGGAAGTATACGGGGGATTGACGCGATCTGTCTCATGGGAGAGACCAGTGGGTATCTGGTTGATCCCATGAGTGCAGCAAACGTGCTTGCTGCGCTTTCAAAGTTGATTGGCGTTCCGGTCGATCCAACGCAGCTCAATGACCGTGCCGCGGAAATGGAGCGTGTGGTTGAGGGGCTGATCGAGGGCGAGAAGCTGCAGCGTGACGATGAGCTGCGATACATCGGGTAACATGCTCGTAAATGCCGATCTTCATATCCACTCCCCCTTTTCTATGGCAGTATCCGGTGCGATGCAGCCGGAGAACCTGCTCTCTGCCTGTGCAACAAAAGGTATTCAGGTACTTGGGAGCGGAGACGCACTCCAGCCCGCGTGGCAGAAGGGGTGGGAGCCGTACCTGGAGAACGAAGCCGGGATTGTCATTGTCCCGCAGTGCGAGATCGAAGACCAGAAACGCGTCCACCACCTCATTCTCGCAGAAGATCTCTCCCAGTTCAGCCAGATCCGCGACCTGATGGCGGGGAAATGCAAGAGTTTCGATACAAGCGGCAGACCCCATGTCTACCTGAGCGGTGAAGAGATTGTTGCCATCGCCCACGATGTTGGTGCCCTTGCAGGTCCCGCCCATGCTTTCACCCCGTGGACTGCGATGTATGCGTACTTCGACAGTGTTTCCGCCTGTTATGGGAACGAGAAGATTGATTTTCTTGAGCTTGGTCTCTCCGCGGACAGCTCCTATGGGGCTGCGATCCCGGAGCTGTACGATGTCCCGTTCCTCACCAACTCCGATGCCCACAGCCCCCATCCGGAAAAGCTTGGTCGCGAGTTCAACCTCATCCGGCTCCAGCACAGTACTACAAAGGATGTGCTCGCGAGCGTGAAAAAGGGGGCAATCGAGAAAAACGCCGGCTTCTTCCCGGAAGAGGGGAAGTACAACCGCACTGCCTGCACCCGGTGCTTTACGCAATACACCCTGGAACAGACCATCGGGTACCGGTGGCGGTGCCCAAATGACGGCGGCATCATTAAAAAAGGGGTGGCAGATCGTGCATGTGAATTATCGATTGGCGAGATACATGCCCGTCCCCCATATCTTCATATTGTCCCGCTCGGGCAGATCATCCAGACCGTGACCGGGGCATCCTCGCCGGTGACAAAGAAGTGCCGTTCTGTCTATAAAACGTTCATCGACACGTTCGGGAACGAGATTGAAGTCCTCACGAGTGCGCCGGTACAGGATATCCGTGCAGTGAATCCTGCTGTCGGAGATGCGATCTGTGCCCTGCGGGAAAACCGCGTGAACCTGCATCCGGGCGGCGGGGGAAAGTTTGGGACGTTCTCCTACTGACGTGTATTGACTTTTGTCATCTCTTAATTATGCGTAAAGATTAATGAAAGTGCGATCCAACATATTCTCTGAAATGCTCAACGTACGCCGGGATATTTGTGGATATTGCGGATGCTGTGTATCGGTCTGCCCAGAAGGCGCTCTTGAACTGATCGATGCGTATCTTTCCGTAGAACAGAATTGTACGAGCTGCGGGATCTGTGCCAAGGTCTGCCCGCTTGGCGCACTGGAGGTCGTGCATGAAAAATCAGTATGATGTGCTCGTGATCGGCGGGGGTCCTGCCGGGGCGCTCGCTGCACGGACTGCGGTCGAGAAGGGGCTTTCAGCCCTTCTTGTCGAGAAGCGCCCGGCAATCGGCGCACCTGTCCGCTGTGCAGAGGGTCTGGGTAAAGAAGCCCTCGCCGAGTTCATGGAACCGGACGAGCGCTGGATCTCGGCAGAGATGACCGGTGCAGGGATCGTGGCTCCTGATGGATTCGAGATGCGTCTTCTCTCTGCCATGGCAGGCTCGAAAGTCGGCTACATCCTCGACCGCAAGTTTTTTGACCGTGAACTGGTCTGGCAGGCTGCGGATGCAGGAGCCGATATCTCTGTGAAGACCCGCGCATCAGCACCCATCCTTGTCGATGGTGTGGTCAAAGGGGCACAGATCGAGTACTGCGGGCAAGTCTCAAACGTGAAAGCTGATGTCGTTATCGCTGCTGACGGTGTCGAATCGAAGTTCTCCCGCTGGTGCGGGATCGATACGACAGTCCCGGTACGGGAGATCATGAGTGGTATGCAGTACGTGATGACTGATATCGACATTGATCCGCATGCCACCATTTTCTACCTCGGGAACGAAGTCGCTCCTGAGGGATATCTCTGGATCTTCCCTAAGGGCGATCGAGCGGCAAATGTCGGTATCGGTATCTCAGGCAGGAAGAGTGGCGAGGGGCACCGGGCAAAGGATTATCTCAACCGGTTTGTGAAAAAGACATTCCCCAACGGCAAGACCATTGAATGTATTGTTGGAGGGGTATCCGTCTGCCGTCCACTTGAATGTACGGTGGGAGACGGGCTTGTTCTTGTCGGTGATGCAGCACGGGTAGTCGATCCGCTGACGGGTGGGGGCATCTACAATAGCATGTTCACCGGGCGTCTGGCAGCAACTGTTGCCGCAGAATGTATCGCGAAAGGCGACGTCTCCAAAAAAGCCCTTATGGCATATGATAAAAGCTGGCGTGCATCCAAGATGGGCAAGACAATCGAGCGCAATTATCTCATCAAGGAATATCTTATCAAACAGCCGGACGAGAAACTCAACGCGATCATCCACTCGGTTGCAAAAATGAACCTGAAGGAATTCTCTACTATCAGCCTGATCAAGGAGATTATCCGGGTAAACCCGAAACTTCTCGTTGACCTGGGGGCGCTTGCCGCCTCACTCCGCTGATTTTTTCAGTTGTTTGTTTAAGAGCCGCAGGCAGTCGTTCTCTGCCTCTTTTTTGGTAAATACCGTAAATATGTCACCGGGCTGGATCCTCACGTTGCCGCTCGGGATGATAAGCACACCACCCGCTCTCCTGATGGCGATAAAGACAAAGTCCTTCACCTTCAGCTCACGGATCTCGTGACCGACAATGGGGGCTGATTCCTCTGCCACGATCTCAAAGATGGAGCCGCCCGGAATGGATGCGAGCTGCTGGAGCTGCGGGTTCTCCGTCCAGTAATATAAACGTGAAGCAACAAGTTCATCCGGGTTTTCACTGATCCGTACGCCCACTTCCTTGAAAAAATCAGAATGAGCCGGCTGGTTTACAATGGCAACGACATTGGGGACATGGAAGCGTTTTGCAAGCCAGCATGCCATGAGGTTGACCGAGTCATCGCTCGTGGTTGAAACGAATGCATCCGTGCGGTCGATCCCCGCTTCTTCAAGAATGGTCTTGTCCGTAGCATTGCCGGTTACGGCAAGGATATCGTAGTGCTCGAGGATCTCGCTGCACCGGGTCTCGTCCTGGTCGATCACGACAACATTGTTACCATGCTCGACAGCCTGCTTGACCAGGCTTCTCCCGATACCCCCGAGCCCCACGACAATGATGTACATGACTACAGGTTACCATCATCAGCATTGAAATATTTTGCGCATCAACTCTCTCCTCGTGATCTGTGGAGTTGACGAGGCAGGGAAAGGGTCGGTGCTGGGACCGATGGTGATCGCGGGCGTGAAAGTCCCTTCCGGTGAGGTTTTCTCTGGCATTCCCGTGAAGGACTCAAAAGTGCTCACACCAGCAGAGCGGGACCGGCTCTATCTCCTGATCCGGAAAAAATGCACCATCGCAACGGTGGTGATCGATGCCGACAAGATCGATGCAATCCGCCATGAAATGACATTGAATGCCTGCGTTGCACGAGCTCATGCCGAAGTGATCCGGAAACTCTCTCCCGATGTTGCCTATGTCGATGCCTGCGATGTGAATGCGTTGCGGTATGCCGAAACCGTGAAAAGTCATCTTACCTCTCCATGCGAGATCGTATCGGAACATCACGCAGACCAGACGTATCCGGTGGTATCTGCGGCAAGTATTATCGCAAAAGTCACCCGTGACCGGGCAATCACAAAACTCGCAAAAAAGTACGGCGTGATCGGCAGCGGGTACCCGGCAGATCCTGTCACCGTTACCTACCTCACGTCTTATATTGATGAACATGGGTGTCCCCCGCCAATCTCCCGGAAGAGCTGGAAGACGGTCATTGCCCTGCTTGGGAAGCGGGAGCAATGCAGGTTGTCAAAATTTTTCTGATCGATCTGCGGGAGCAAAGTGCGGTTTTGTGATCCGCTATTGATATTCATAATTTCCCGGTCATCCGTCACGGCACGATGAAAATTTGGACATATCCCCCGGGGCTCATGCACGCAATGAAAAACCGTTCTTTCGTTTTTTAATCGATTTTCTGAAGACCACATTTATCTGCTGGCCTCATGCGAATCCCTTTTTACGAGGATGCGGGAGTGACCATCCCTTTATGTGGTTCGCCATACCATGAGATATGAATGGACTGGATCGTTCCTCTCATTTTTCTTGTAGCAGCCTATGCTGTCATCGCTTACTATGTTCACGCGATGAAACTCTGGGAGGATCATATCGTTTTCTATGGTCCCATCATGGCGATCAAGACTAACCGTGTCCAGTTTTTTGATAAATTTGTTGCATGGCGTACCTTCTTCCGGATCTACGGGACAATAGGAGTCATTGCCGTGATTATCATATCAGTCCTCATCACGGTGATGCTCTTTATCTCGGTTCGTTACACCCTGCTTCTCCAACCGGAACCGACTGGTATCTACGAGCCGCAAAACATCCTGCTCATCCCCGGCATCAACCAGTATGTCCCATCAACGATTGCTGTCTGGCTTGCGTTTATTATCACCATTGGCATCCACGAGTTTGGGCATGCGATCCTCTGCCGGGTCGAAAACATCAAAGTCCGGGGAATGGGTGCGCTTGTTGCGGTGATCCCCATCGGGTTCTTTGTCGAGCCGGATGAGGAAGAGCTGGACAAGACAAAGGGAATGCCCAAGGCGCGGATGTTTGGGGCAGGAATTACCAATAACCTTGTTTTTGGTTTCTCCTGTTTCGTGCTGCTCATTCTCTTATTCGGTCTGGTGGTGCCAGCCCAGCAACCGGTGATTTACGGTGTGTACAGGAACTACTCCGCTGATGCTGCAGGGGTTCCACCGGATTCCGTGATACGGTACATTGCCATCGCAAACACCAGTCCTGCCAGGGGTAACCAATCAGTTGTCCCCATCCCTGCATATGGTGCTGGTCTGGGGTCTTTTTCGGGAGTGCCATCTACGGGACGAGGATCCAAAATGAACCTGACCGCAGAGAAAGAAAAATATTTCCTTGGTCTCTCCGATCCGTCACCGGCTTATAGTGCTCTTATTGACAAATATCTCATCCAGAGATATGGGGAGCGATCATACCGTGATCAAAACAACACTGTTTGTGATCCATTCTCCTGCACATCATCCGTAGATACGGTGCCGGCAACCAGCATTGACAAAAAGGGTTCCGAACTTACCGCACCGTCTACAGTCCGGGTACCGGTTGCATCACGGGAGCAGGTGTCGATTGTCCTGAACACAACAAAACCCGGTGATCGGATTATCCTTGGCGTAGAGAAGAATGACGTTCTGAAGGAATACTCTGTCAACCTATCCACTTGGCCAGCGGAGGCAGGTTCACGGCAGAGCGGCTTTATGGGTATCACATATTATGATGGCGCTCTTGTCAAGTCCGCGGTTCAGGAAATGTTCTCTCCCGTCGGATTCTTCCAGTTCCTTATCGTCCCCTTCGCAACCGGTGAAGGTTCCGGCTTTGTCCGCATCATCGCGTTCGATACACCGGATACCCGGTTTTACCAAGTACCGTTCTATGGTTTCTGGGAAGTGATACACCTGCTCTTCTGGTGTGCATGGATCAACATCAACGTGGGGATATTCAACGCGATTCCGATGGTGCCCCTTGATGGCGGTTATATCTTTAAAGAGGGTGTCGACCGGTTGCTTGACCGGCGCGGGCTTTCCAGGTATTCAGGATATGTTGTCAGTGCCGTGAGTTACGTGATGGTCGTGGTGCTGATGTCGCTTATCCTCTTGCCATACCTGATGCATATGTGAACGGGTATTTTTTCTGGCAAGACCGAAAATAGGAAGGGTGGCAATTCTCTCTCTCTTTCCGGTCTTTAATTCCCCGGTGTCTGGCATCTGAACCGAGTCTGGTAAATAAACCATTCCAGATCTTATTTGTAAAATGCCCTGCGTTCGTCTTGATTTTCATGGTCGCTTTCGCCCGCAAGCACCTGATCGATGCTCTTGCAATCGATCATTAATTATGGCACTCTATAAATCGTCTTCTTGACTGTTCTTTGCTATGAAAATTTTTAAAGTCTGCCGACGATAGATCAGACAACCGTAAATTGATTGCGGAGTGAAAAATTTTCATTGCTTTGGTGCGAAACCTTAAGGTTTCATGCGAGTTTTTTTACACAATCAAATGATTTCTGCGAAGGATAAAAAAAGGAGTTTTCGTGTATGATCGCAATCACTGGACGTGAAGTGGTTATTTCCTTTTCCGGATAACCAGCACCGCACCGAAGATCCCGAGCGCGCCGAAAACCACAAGGATATCCAGTGGCGCCTTCTTCGTCAAAGCCGGGACCGGCGTTTCCGCGAGCGCGATCGATGCTATCTTCGGGGTACCCTTCGGAGTCGGAGAGCCGGAAGCAGTTGGCGATTGTATTGCTGACGACCCGGTAGCGGCAGTCGTGCTTACGGTAGCAGGAACGGAGCTTTCAGATTTCAGCGCCATGAGTGCATAGGTGCCGGCTTTGTTGATTTTGATCTTAATGGCATTATTTGCAGGAGATGACGGGACAACGCCCCATTCGCCGTTCTGGTATTGCCCGATAAAGTAGGCATAGTCTGCGCCGGAGTTTGTCTGTGTGGGGAGCGTGATAGTGAGATCACCCGCAGGGTATAATGCCAGATTATCCGGAGCGATTGTATAGGCATCCCCTAATGTAATCCATCCGGCAGGAATATTTTTAGCATCAACCGATAGGAGACCGATATAGTCTACGCCTTCTGCAGTGATTGAGACTGTACGATCCGCAGAATAGAATGTCTTGCTGCTTGCAGGAACTGTAGTGGATGTCGCAGTAGCAACTCCAGATATATCTGCTGCTATCGTTGTTCCTGCAGCAACTACCGGACTTGAACCTGATGGGGTTGAACTCACGACAGGGATCCCGTTACCGATAATTACAACTTTAGAGAGCGCCTGCGCGCCATTGACCAGTACAATAACACGGACTTCTCCATTGTCAACGCCATCGACATTGAACGAGAGCTGGGACGGATCCTGACCTATCTTCGTCCCGCGCATGTTCAATGTGGTTTTAATTTGGGTCTTATCCGGTAGTGTGGTACCTTCAAGTAAAAGCGTCGTATATACTCCAGAACTGATATCCCCTTCTGTAGTTGTTGTATAGATGCCATCAGTTGATCTTCC
>JAPKXU010000148.1 GCA_026394655.1 Methanoregula sp.
GATCTCTCCTGCCGGTACTAGCGCAATACAAAAGGCACAAGAGGGAAAAGAATCATAATCAGGATCACTGCATATGACCCTTCTTCATACCACTTGTTGCACCGGATTCGTTGCGATTGGCTGCCTGCTTCTCGTTGCGGGTGTCGCGGCGGCCGGAGGTTCACAGGGATATTATCTCGGGGATACCATTCCTCTTTCGGGCTATTCGTACGGGAGCCAGACGGTCTATCTCTTTTTAACCGGTCCGAATCTTCCGGCGAATGGCGTAGCGCTGGACAACATTAATGCCCGTGCGGATGAGGGACACTTTACCCAGGTGAGTGTTGACAGCAATGATCACTGGGTGTACAAATGGGGCACGAATGCGGTCGGCGGTAAGCTGGATGCCGGGACGTATACGGTCTGGGTTGCAAACGGTCCGAATGACCGGTCACACTTAAGCGAAGCCGATTATAGCACGATCTCAGTCAGTCTTGGCATACCCTCCATCGCAGTCCTCACACCATCAGTTCCCGGAACGATCGTATTCAACGCTACACCTGTTGAAGCATCGGTCGTCATAAACGGCGCATACAAGGGGAGCACCCCTCTGGTTCTGGAAGGAGTTGAACCGGGAACCTATACGGTCACGCTCTCACATTTCGGGTACAGGAAATTCTCCACACCCGTAAAAGTGGAATCCGCAAAATTGACGGAAGTGGCCGCGACTCTTGTACCAGAGACAGGTACAATCGCTGTCAACACGAGCCCGGCGGGTGCCCGTATCCTCATAGATGGCGGTGCAGTCGGGATTGCCCCGGTCACGCTCACCAATATCGCTGTCGGCAACCACACGCTCACAATCGAGAAAGAAGGATATATCCCCATCGAACAGCCAATACGGGTTATTGTCGACCAGATTACGGCGATGGATGTAATTCTCGTTCCGGTATCTGCGTTCCCCACGATACCCTTGCGTGCAGCAGGGCTTGTACCGGCAACCGTGCTGGGATGCTGCGCGACGCTCCTGCTGGTCGTTGTGTATCGCACCCGTTCCCGGTGAAACATCAGGATACCGGCTCCAACCAGGTATTGTATTTATCGAAAGCCATGCCGGAGGCATAGGGCATATCCCAACGAAGATGCAAGGAAGAACAGGATACTGACCGGGAGTCTTCAACCATTTTTGTTGCTGCCTGCGTCGCACTACGAACCAGTAATCCCACGTATATATTTTTATTACAGGACAAGCAATTGCATCTCAATATCATAAGGAAGGGAGCATGCCCAGGAACTATTTCGTACTTCTCGCATTTGTCCTGATCGCCTGTTGTTCAGTCCTGATTTTTCCCGTACTAGCAACAACGACTTCGTCACAAACATCCGGGGACGATGCGTTGACACGGGGAAACGGTTTCACGATTACGATCACGGGGAAACCCAATACTCCGTATTACGTCTGGCTGACCCGGACATGGTCGCTCTCGGGGAAACCGGGAGACCAGCCCCCAGTGATCGTCAGTTACCAGTCGAATGTAGAGAAAGACCCCCCGGAGGGGCCGTATATTATTGGTACATATGCTTACAACAATGGCAACGGGCGGACGATCCTTGACGATGTCGCACCTTCTTCTTTGACACAGTCGAACACCAGTTACTATGCACAGGTCACTACAGATAGCTACGGAGAGGCAGTTGTTGGATTCCGGACATCGGTCAATACCGCTATCCAGACATTTTCCATCCGGGTAGAGAATCCCCAATCCCCCACTGATGATACCATGCTCGTGCAGCGCGGCGACCAGACCGTGAGACGGGGATCAGTCTCGATTGGGTTTGACACAACCGTCACTCTGCCACGTACACCTTTGCCCACTCCGGTTCCGACCCTTACCACGCCGTTACCGGAGATTACGATCCCGCTGCCACTTCCAACAACATCACCGACTGCGACACAAACTCAAAAAATGCCGCTTGAACTTGTCTTGAGTGTCGTTGCTCTGGGTTTCGGGATATTGACGGTGCGAAAACGGTGACTTTTTTCTGTATGGCTGTGTCCCAAAGAGAATTTTGTATTTATTTTCAAGTTCCTGCCTGTGAGTATTCCTCCCTGACAGAGACCATGTATATTGGATTTCATACGGGGAATTGTCCTGTGCCACCAACCCCCGGTCACATTATCTCCCAGTGACCAACCGGCATGTACACGTTCCCGGTAAAAGGTCCCTGAGAAGATCGACAAAGAACGACCGGTTCAGGAACCAGATGTGGGACCCTGGTTTTTAAGGTACCACATGACCCGGTCGACCACTTCAGGGTTCCGGGGTAACCGTATGTGGCAATAATCGTCAGTACAATCTTCCAGCACTGCCGGATCTGCAGGCAGGATCTCCACAGATGCCCCGGTCAGCACTGAATCCGAGTGCGGCACAATCCCGTCACCGGCATATGTCTGCTGCCACCCTCCCCCAGATGAACCCTCCCACGTCTTCCCGTCAAAACTTGGGAAAAATCCGGGTGCGTGCGTGAGGTTTTCCGCACAGATGATCCGGTACGTAATGTCCTCGCGGAGACCGGCAGCGGCGAGCGTCTTTATCGTGGGACTTCCGGGGCGGAACTGCTGAACGATGAGGTCATCA
>JAPKXU010000315.1 GCA_026394655.1 Methanoregula sp.
GTCCGGCGGGATGAAGCGGCGGTTGATCCTTGCCCGGGCCCTGGTCAACAACCCGGCACTGCTCATCCTTGACGAGCCGACCATCGGTCTCGACCCGCAGGCACGCCACCTGATCTGGGAGAAACTGAGACTGCTCCAGGCTCAGGGCAACACCATCGTGCTCACCACGCACTATCTCGATGAGGCGGCACGATTGTGCGATCGGCTCGTGATCATGGACAACGGTAAGATCCTGGTTGAAGGTGCACCTGTGGATCTGGTGAAGCAGTACGTGGGACATGAGATTGTCGAAGTGGAGAAGAGTGATGAAGTACTCGCGTGCCTTTCCACCATGAAGATCCCGTTTGAGGTGACTGGTGACACCGTACAGATTGCCACCGAATCGTCCCGAGAGATCGCCCGCACCCTTCTCGACCGCTGCCAGCCGGGAACTGTGCTCACCCGCCCGGCAACCCTCGAGGATGTATTCCTGAAACTTACCGGGAGGACGCTGCGGGAGTGATCATGCAGCCTTTTTTTTTAATCCCCCGGATTACGCGGCGTGCGTGGAAAGTCTGGCACCGGAACCTTGTGGTCTTTGTCAGGACATGGCACGTGAACTTTTTCCCGCCGCTCATTGAAGCGCTTCTCTACCTGTTTGCCATCGGGATGGGCATCGGTTCCTATGTCAAAGAGATCGACGGCATTCCGTACGTGAACTTTATCGCCCCCGCCATCCTCGCCATCGCCGTCATGAACTCTGCATTCTTTGAATGCACGTATGGTTCTTATGTCCGTATGTATTACCAGAAGAGCTTTGACGCGATGATCGCAACACCGCTCTCGATTGAGGATGTCATCGCTGGAGAGATCCTCTGGGGAGCCACCCGGAGCGTGATATACGTGATCATCATGCTCCCTGTGCTTGCCGCATTCGGCGTGATCTCGCTACCCTCAGCGCTGCTTGCAATTCCGCTCGCGTTTCTCGGGGGGCTTATGTTTGCCGGAATTGCAATGTGCTTTACTGCCATCTCGCCCGGCATCGACACGCTGAACTATCCCTCGTTTTTGTTCATCACGCCGATGGCGCTCTTCTCGGGGACATTTTTCCCGCTCACGCTGCTTCCGCTCACTCTCCAGTATCTCGCACTTGCCGTGTTACCGCTTACCCACCTCGTTGCCATCATGCGGATGTTTACGCTCCCAGCGTTCTCGTGGACAATCGTACTCAACCTCGCATGGATATTAGCAGTGACTGTGATCTTCTGTGTTGCGGCGATTAACCTGATGAGGAGAAGGCTGATCGTCTGAATTTTTTGTACCTTTTTCCATAATCACGGGCTCGCACATCATCCGGTAAAACTTGTTTACTGGTTGAATCGGATTTTTTGGTATGAGCACCATTACCCGTGAAACCAGATTATCCAAAGGCAACTCAACCATTCTTCCCGCCGGGATACGTAATGCGATGAACCGCAAACCGGGTTACAGAGATCCAGAGAATTGGACCCGCATAATTACGGATCACCATTTTTATTGTTTCGTTCAATTTTCAGCACGTACAACTCTTCATCATCCACCGTCTGCTGCATCACAATTCCCGAAATAAACCCGTGCCGGGAAAACAACCCGCTAACCTCATCAAGCCCGGTGAGTGAAGATATTAATAACAGTATTCTCCCGCCCGGCGCAAGTACCCGCCCGACTTCTGCGGCAAACCGTTCGATCACTACCCGCCCGGATTCGCCGCCCTCGAGTGCATACTCGAGCCAGTCATCGATCCGCTCGCCCGGCTGCGTGGGAAGGTAGGGGGGGTTGAAGATGACAAGATCGAACGTACCCCGGATACCGGCAAAGAGATCCCCACGCACCACCTCAACGCCATTGTTCCGGGCGCAGAGCACCGCATGCGGGTTGATGTCTGTTGCCACTACATCGCAAGTCCGTAACAGTTCCGCCGCGATGTAACCGGTGCCCGTACCGACTTCAAGGACCCGATCACCCGCCTTCACTTCAGCCCGTGCGGCATCGGCGAGGAGGAACGTATCGGCTTCGGGAGAATAGATCTGGCAGGGATCGAATGGCATCTCTCACCTTGTTGTGATCAATACGTGTACTGCCAGAGTTCAAGGTTTATCCGGTGTGCAAATT
>JAPKXU010000062.1 GCA_026394655.1 Methanoregula sp.
GGGGATCTTACCGTTTACAATATCGATGGTGGTTTCAATGACCTTCTCGTGCTCTTCGAACGTGAGAGTCGCCGATTCACCGGTCGATCCACAGGGTACGATCCCATGAATCCCACAGGAAACGAGGTACCTGATGTTTCGTTCAAGACCTTGTATATCCAGGTCCATCGCGGAATTACATTTAAAAGGGGTTATAATTGCTGGAAGGACACCTTCAAACATAAATAGGTTTATGGGTGTCTTTTAGTATTTATTTTTCTTGTGATGTACCCGGCGATCCGGTTTCTTACCCGCTTGCTGCCGATGACTGCCGAGATGCCAAGTTGCTGTTTGTTTGCATCAAAATCATTCGAAAAATTGTCCCGCTGCTTTGCGAGAAGTTCGGTACCGATAGATTTTATGTATGATGGCTTAATTCCCATGCAAAATTCCTCAAAGTTCTATATGTATAATGCGGTTCGACAACATAATAATATTGTTCGTGACGTCGACTGGTTCTTCACCAAAAATACAGATGAATGCCGCGTCTTCGTTGCTGTCATCAGCATATATCACGTCGGGTACCCCATCCCTGCAGCAGGATGCTATGCCCCAATCCATGGTGCTTAAGCCCTCCGGTGCATTGCGCCGGGAAAATACTTTGCATTCAAGGAACATGCTTTCAAGTACCGGGATGATTTTCTTTGAGTACCGGATTGTCGCAGCGCTCCGCATAACCGGGTCAAATTTCATTGCCGTGAGCACGATCCGTGCGATTGTTTCGTTTCCGCCAAACGCACACGAACCGGATGCGCGTATGCCGTCATCGGTTTTCACGATCCCTCCCGGGACTGCCGCAACACCGTTTTTGTCCCGGGCACCGGTGATCGCGTAGCCGATATTCGCTCCACCCGGTGGGAGGATGCGGGCATCAATCGATTGTAGAAGACTGTTGACTGCGCGTGTTAAACCTTCAAGCACAAGAGCGCGTTCTTGTGCTGGCGAATTCAAGACTCATCACCAGCAGAACAAAAACCCAAAAAGCCTTCTGGTGTCATGTCAGTCCCAGTTCTCCGCGTATATTGAGTAGCCCTTGTATCGCGATATCATAGAAGGTGGCGAGATCCATCATTGGCTGGATGAGCGCTATCCGGTTCCTGTCACAGCCGGCAGCAAACGATCGTTCCTTTGCTTTCTTTAAAACTGTTTTTGCGGTGACGAGACTGAGCTGTCCGCCTTTGACGAGAGCACAGGCAATGATAAGTCCCGACACGCTATCTGCTGCCTGAAGCGCGATCTCAACCCGTTGTTCATACGTGCCGTTATGGAGTGTGTGGTTGTGGCGCTTGATTATTTCGGCAATATCCGGCATAACCCCGTGCTCCAGCAACAGTTCTGCACCACGGCAGCCATGCTGCTGCATATCACCTGCCACGAGTTCATAGTCGATGTCGTGCAGGATACCGATCATCTCCCAGCGGGACTCATCATCCCCCCAGTGCGCCGCGAGGACTTTTAAGATTGCACCCGTTGCGAGACAATGTTTGACCAGGTGATCATCCTTCACGTAGTGGGAAAGAAGAGTAATGGCGGCATCTCGATCCATACCGGATATTATGCGTGGTGGGTAAAGAGGATAGCGGCAGGACAGGTACGGATATGCATATATCGTTACAAAGCAAAGATTTCAGGCAATGGATGCACGACTTCTTGATGTGGTTATAGGCGTGAGTGGTTTTTTGGTCCTGCTTGTGCTGCTTGCAATACTTCCGATGATCATATCCGCAGGTCCGGCTTACATTCTCGCTATCATCCTCTTTATTGCATTTTTGTCTTATGCCGGCTACCAGGTGAATGAAAAGATCACGTGATACGGATAATTGGATATCTTCCCCAAATATCCCGACAATCTCTTGTTCACATCCCATTTTCGCGATCTCATTTCACCGTTTTACTCTTTTCCGGTGCCTGTTTATCTGGCACTGGTGTTTTTTTCGGCTCTGCTTTTTTCATCTTGTAATAACTCAGCGGATGGTTCACCCGCTCACAGAACGCATTCCGTTTGACGCACAACGCGGTAGTCTGCATTGCGGCACACGAGGGGGTAGTATAATCTGTGCCGGTGCCTCCGCGCCCGGTAATATGCTCAACCTGGTACATGGTCTTCTCCGCATCGAAATCCGGAGCCCTTGCATACAGTTGGGCAATTGCCAATGTGTCCATACCGATATTGTGAAGAAATGCCGTAAGAGCGAACCGCCCGGCATGCGTGAGGTTCATGCCGGATGACAACGCAGCTATAAGCGTCCGAATGCACGGGGGAAATGCCTGCTCTTCAACTGTCCCGAACTGCCGCAGCATCTGCTCCTGGTACACTTTTTTTATCTCTGCAGCTTTTGGCGCAAGAAGTTCGCAGATGGGTTGCGGTACCCGATGGGGCAAATCCCGGCGCAGGAGCACGCGGATGCGTTCGCGCAGGAGTTCGTATTTTTCGTCACTTTTGATTTCGACAAAACCCTGCGCAACATGACGGTTGATGAGACGGAACCGGTCATCATGCATCGGGGCAACCAGCTCAATATAATCAGCCACCCGCATCCGGTCTTCTGTTATGTGTACTCCCAGTTCGTCAGCAATAGTGAGCCAGAGCCGGGAATACCTGCCATCTTCGGAACGATAATTCTGGTTCCATTCCTCTTCATTGACGAGAAAGTAATACGCCCGTTCGGCTTCGTACCGGGTCAACCGGTCAATCAGCTGACGATCGTTCGCGCAGGAGACGATGATCCGGGCGAGCGCGTAACCGGCGATCTCCTCATCCGCAGAACTCGTCACTTTGGGGGAAAATCCCTTCTTTGGTGATATCGCTTCTTTAATCCGCGAGATGGCACGCGCAGCCAAGGCATCGCCTTTGGGGTCTACGAGCAGCGAATCCAATGAAGAAAAACGTAATTTGATATGATCCTGAGATTTTTTTAAAAAAGGAAAATGGGAGAGTTCCTTCGCGGATGGTGCGAACACCATTCAGTCAGCCTCGATCCGCGGTGCAAGCAGGTACTCAACATGCCCGTTGCCTCCCGCAATATCAAAGGAGAACCGGACCGGGTGATCGATACCAAGGCTAACTTCCACCTCAGCAGCACGGTTCATTACCCTGCCCATATCTTTTAAGTAATCAAGGGAGAAGAGCGAGCGGGCATCAGCCGGCGTAAGAGATTTGACCTCGTCTTTGGTGAACGCACGCTGGATATGATCCGTGTCGCCTTCAGCAATCAAGAAGAACGTCTGGTCTTTTGGATTGATTCCCATTGCGATCTTATCGGAGATCACTGCTGCCGCCTTGATTGCGTTGTTTAAGTCTTCTCCGGAAATGACAACTTTACCGGGAAGATTAATGGTCGGTGAGTTGGGATCTTTTCGTATGGTGTTTGTATCGAGAAGGGTTATGGAATAGTGGTAGCCGTGGACACTTATTGCCATTTTCTGGGCATTGTCAGGAAGTTCAATGCTGATCAGATCGCCCTTGCCTGCCATGTTAAAGATGTTCTTCATCTTCGAGATATCAATACCCATCTCACTCGTTGTCGCCTTGTAGGAATCGAAAGCCTCTTTTTTTAAAGTAATGGCAATCATGGCGACGTTTGCGGTATCCACT
Organism: Methanoregula sp.; assembly: GCA_026394655.1. Classification (GTDB taxonomy): domain Archaea; phylum Halobacteriota; class Methanomicrobia; order Methanomicrobiales; family Methanospirillaceae; genus Methanoregula. Next base: position 3,635 of record JAPKXU010000062.1, read on the forward strand.
GCACGGGTAGAGATGCCATCTTCCGCCGTGTGCAACCGGCACTCTGGGACAAGAGCTGAGATCGCATCTATAGCCTCCTTGAAAATATCTGCTTCAATCGTTGCTTTTAACATCGTGTTCCCCTTAACAACTGTCTTATACAGTATATCGTCATACGTTAATTATAGCGTTTTGGGTTTGTCCCACGATCTTTTGAGGAATAACTGCCATGGGTTCACAATGGGGACATGATAAAGTATACATGCGGGCGAAATATGAGGGCTATCGTTCGAGAGCTGCATATAAACTCCTTGAGATCCAGGAGAAGTTCCATATCATCCGGCGGGATGACAATGTTGTTGACCTGGGAGCTGCTCCGGGGAGTTGGCTACAGGTGCTCCGCACACTCACGGATGGAAAGGTGCTCGGTGTGGATCTCAATGCCATCGCTCCGCTCGATGGTGTCGAGACGATTGAAGGGGATCTCACGGATCCGGTAATCCAAAAACAAGTGATCGCAATGCTCGGGCAGGTGAGTGTCGTTGTCTGCGATGCCTCACCCAAACTATCCGGGCAGAAGAGCTACGATCAGGCGCGTTCCGTTGCGCTGGGTGAGGATGCTATCAGGTTTGCCTGCAACGTCTTAAAGCAGGGTGGAAATTTTGTTGTAAAAGCATTCCAGGGTGGGGACTTTCCTGAACTGCACACACTCGCGATGGAGCACTTTCACGCAGTCAAGACATATAATACCAAATCAACCCGTAAGGGTAGCACCGAATTCTATCTCATCGCCAAAAATTTTAAGGGCTAAGCAATGATGAATGCGACATTAAAGGATCCATACAACCGTCCGGTATCAAACCTGCGTATCAGTCTCACGCCACGGTGCAACCTTTCGTGCATCTACTGCCATGCCGAAGGGGAAAAGACGCCGGATGCCTTAATCGATGCCGCTGATATCATTGAAGTGATGCGGGTTGCCGCAAAGTTTGGCATAAAAAGTGTAAAATTTACCGGCGGGGAACCGTTGCTCCGATCGGATCTCGTGCAGATTGTCAAGGCAGTACCTGATGGCATGGAGTCTTCCCTGACGACCAACGGGACGTGTCTTTCCGCCCTTGCTTCTGACTTAAAAGATGCCGGACTCCGCAGGGTAAACGTCAGCCTTGACAGCCTGAACCACGAGACGTATAAAAAAATCACCGGCAGTGATCGGCTCAGCGATGTGCTCGAAGGCATCCAGGCTGCACTTGATGTGGGTCTGACACCGGTCAAACTGAATATGGTCGTCCTCCACGGCATCAATGATACTGAGATCGATTCATTTCTCGCGTTTGTCCGGGGCAACAGGAATCTTGTTCTCCAGCTGATCGAACTGATGCACTTCAACAAATGTGATTATCATGGTGATCTCAATGGGGTCGAAGGCGCGCTTGCCGCACGGTCAAAACAGATCATCACGCGACGCATGCACCACCGGAAAAAATATTGCCTTGACGGGGCAGAGGTGGAGGTTGTCCGCCCGCTGCACAATACTGAATTCTGCGCATTCTGTAACCGTCTCCGGGTAACCTCTGACGGGAAACTGAAACCCTGTCTTTTAAGAAACGACAACCATGTTTCCATACGGGGTAAGAAAGGAACGGAGCTCGAAGCATTGTTCGAGAAAGCCGTTTCCCTGCGGGAACCATTTTTCAAATAACGGACTGTATCATAATTGAATCCATCTCCCCGATGCGGTTCCCGTTTCCGTCAGGATTCCATCTATTGACAGCCGGGTAACATCCAGCCACCCGCTATGGTGCAGTACGGGAATTTATTTACAATTCCACGGCACACTGATGGATATGCATTCCGATAACGAATACGAATCTGCACTCAGGCATCTCTACGAAAAAACACTCATCCTGCACGATGCCGGACTATTCAACAAGGTGCTCTACTTCTATTTTCTGGATTCCCTTGCGCACATCGATTATACATTGGGCATTTACTCATTCAATTACCAGTCCCCAAAAAATATCATGAGCGGAGAGTATCTCCGGTGGCGTATTGATGAAGAGAAAAAAGGAGATCGTGTAAAATTTCCTGCATTCGTGAACTGGTTAAAAGAGCGGGATCCGAAACGATTTGCGCTGCTTCCCTCGCTCTGGCAGATGATCTATGACACAGAAGATCCGGCATCGTACCGCGCCTTCCGGATTGTGCTTGACCCGGACAGCCGGCAGGAAGTACCGGCGAATTTCTTCTATGCTGTGATCGATGAGTTCTTCGAGAATGAATTCTTAAAGAGCCTATATGAAGATGCATCGCTTGGAATTCTCTTCCAGACTTTTATTGCAGAGCAGAAACCGTGAACGGTCATACTATGGACACTGGCAGGATCTGTGCGGATCTCGTCCGAATCCGGAGCGAGAACCCCCCGGGCAATACCGCAGATGCTATCGAGTATATCCGGACATTCCTTGACAGTCTGGGCATCCGTTCCATCATCACGTTAAATGCCGGAGGAAAATGCAATCTCGTCACAACCGGTGATGAAGGGAAACTGCTCTTATGCGGACATGTGGATGTAGTCCCTGCAATGGCTGATGGCTGGACACATCCCCCGTTTTCGGGATTGGAACAAGACGGCTATGTCTGGGGGCGGGGCGCCACCGATATGAAAGGCGGATGTGCCGCACTTCTCACTGCCTGTGCTGCAATAATTGAGAAGGGAACAAACCTCCCTGCCACACTTGCCTTTGTCTGCGATGAGGAGACCGGCGGTGAGCAGGGCATCCGTCACCTGCTGGCACGAAAACTGATCGCTCCCGGTGATTGCATTATTGCCGAACCAACCCCGACACGACATCCCTGTATCGGGCAGAAAGGGCTTTGCCGTCTTGAAATAAAATTCTCTGGAACTCCTGGTCACGGATCATTGTACCCGATAGTTGGTGTGAGTGCCGTGATGGAAGCGGCAGAACTTTTATCTTACGTAAAAAGCCTGCGCGACCATGAGTACCCGGTTGACCAGAATCTCCGCGAGATCATCACCCGTTCATCGGAAGTATTCGCTCGCGAGTTTAACATCAGTGGTGGCAGTGAGATCCTGCAGCGGCTGATGTTCAACCCGGGGATTATTGCCGGCGGAGAAAAGGCAAATATTATCGCACAGCACTGTGACCTTGCTCTGGAGATGCGGGTCCCGTGGGGGTGCCGTATCCATGACCTGCTTGCCGGTATACGCGCTCATGCTCCCCACGGGACAATTATCTCCGAAACCGTTCATGATCCCTCCCTTACAGATCCAAAATGTACTCTTGTTACCACCGTAACGAGTGAAGTGAAGAAAGTGTATGGTGGGGAAGTCTTTCCCATCGTCCAGTGGGCGGCAAGCGATGCCCGGCATCTCCGGCTTGCCGGGTTCAATGTCATTGAATACGGTCCCGGGGAACTCTCGACGCTGCATGCGGTCAATGAACGGATCGCGATTGCATCGATGGAGAAAGCATCGGCAATCTACCAGAGGATTATGCAGGAATATGCCCGGCGGGAATGAAAAAAGATAGACTCAGATTATTTTTTCCGGAGCACGAGAACCGCACTCATGCTCGCGATGGCAAGAGCCGCGAGGGATGCGACGGGGGATATCGGGGCAAACGTGGTTTTTGTGACCGGGACTTCGGTTGCCCCCGCTGTTCCTGCACTTGAAGTCTGTTGTGATGCGATTGCAGCGGTTGTCATGACCGGTGTAGCACTTGTCGTGAGAGGTGTTGTGGTATAACGGAACGGAACATCGGTAGGCGTAGTAGAGACCACGAGGTTGTACACCTGTCCTTTTCCTTCTATCGCTTTTTTACTCTGGATTGCATCGGCATATAGCGGGTTGATGCCCAGTGCCTTGCCGAAACAATCGTTGGCATCTGAATACCTGCCGAGAGCGACGAGTGCCTTGCCCTTATTTGTCCAGATCTCTGCATTTGTGATCGTGAGCTGGGTGCAGTGGGTGAATGCATCCAATGCCGCATCGTTCTTGCCCTGCGCGAGGAGCACGAGTCCTTTCTGGTTCCATGGATCAAGCTTGTATGGGTCAAGGGATGTGCTCCGGTCAAACGCCACGAGAGCAGCATCCGGCTGGTTCAACTGGACATAGGCATAACCCTGGTTGTAGTACGCGTCCGCACGGGTATTGTCAAGGGCAAACAATGTGTTGTACGCGGTAACTGCGTCGGAGTAACGTTGTAGTTTGAACAGTGCATACGCCCGGGCATTCAGGGCTTTTGTGGACGAGGCAGTGAACGTAAGCGCCTGATCGGCGAGACTGAGTGCTTCAGCATAATTGCCGAGATAGTTGTCCACGATTGCTTTTCCGGTCAGGGCAAGCGCATTATTCTTGTCGAGAGCAAGTGCATTGTTGTAATAGGTGATCGCGTCTGCATAATTGCCAACCGTTACCGCGTTGTCTCCTTTTGCGTTCCATTCAGACTCATCTTCAGCACAAGCGACTGATACGATTGTTAAAATAAGGATACACAGGATGACTGCCTTCGTTCTCACACGCATACCCCGGAATTCTCTTTTATCGCAGATGAATGTATTGCTATTTTGTGATGTCCCGGGATTGTCCTCCTGCTCCAAACTTCCGGCACCCGCACCACCCAATCGTTACCGCAACCGTCCCGGCAAGAACCGTTGTGCACAAAAAAGCAGAAAAGAAACCCGCCCGGTCAGCAACGATGCCGACAAAAACCGGAAGAATTGACATCCCCAGGTAACTTGACGTGGAAAAAAGTCCCATCGCTGTGCCCTGGTGCTCGTGGACTTCTGCAAGAAATGCCATCTGGGCGATCATAACTACCCCGGCAATCGCTCCGATGAGAATAAACCCGAGCGGCGTTACAAACGAGACCATAACGCTGATCATCATGAGGACAGCTCCCCACCGGATCACTGGAACCGGGGAGAACGGCATCTGCGATATTACAAGCACTGTCACAATTGTTGCGACACTCATGCCGGCAATCCAGATCCCGAGGATATCCGGGGCGAGCCCGGAAAATTTCGGGTAGAACGAGGTCAGGACGCCGGTTATTCCCACAAGAATGACGGATGAATACCAGAGCCAGCGGTAATCGTGGAGCAGGGGAACCAAGACATGGGTGTTTGTTACCGTGGCGATGAACCGGGGCGTGGAAATTATAAAGCTTGCAATTGTGGCGATGATGGTTATTACGGAAAAGACAACAATCCCGGAAGCCGGAAGAGAGAAATGCACGGCGAGCCAGCCGGAGAGAATAAGCCCCAGTACCAGCCCGGCATTCAAGATTGCCATGAATACCCCGCTCATGCGGGCATGATCGGGAAGCGAGTTGACATGCGCCATCGCCGCTGCAACAAAAAACCCGGCACCGGCTCCTTCAAGGCACCGCAACAGGATGACAGGAACGGGAGTCGCAATGAAAGTGAGCAGGCACCCGCTTATTGCTGATATGACAAGCCCCACCCGGATAACCGGCACCCGCCCATACCTGTCCGAGAGGATCCCGGCAGGGAGTGTCGTTACAAACGCACCGAAAAAATAGGCAGCATAGATCGCACCCTGCCATAACGAATCCGGTGCATACCTTGTTAACACCGGAACGATCGCGTTTGAAAGCGCCATTACCGAAAAGATTCCGGTAAAAAGCGCAAAACGCTCGTCCATCAACGGACCCCTTTTAGACCATGCGGTAAGTCTCAAGGTTCATCGGTGAAAATGTCTGGATGTGATAGCGCTTGTAGATCGAACTCGCAAGATCGATTGTATTGTTCTCGTCGCCATGGATACAGAAGATCTTCTCCGGGCGGGGTTGTATCTGCCCGATATAGTTCATCAGTTGCCGGCGGTCTGAGTGACCCGAGAACCCGTCAATCGTATCGATCTCAAGGTTGATCGTGATCGTCCCTTTCCGTCCCATCGGCACCTCGCGCCAGCCTTTCTGGATGCGCCGTCCCTGCGTGCCATCAGCCTGGTACCCGACAAAGACAAGCGCGTTTTTCTCGTCCGCTGCAAGGTTTAGCAGGTACTCCATTACCGGACCACCGTTCAACATCCCGCTTGTCGTGATGATTACACAGGAATCTCCTGTCATCACTTTCTCGCGCAGCTCCTGCGAATCCACCTGCTGGAAGCATTCGGCAAGGAACGGGTTCATCCCTTCGCGGAAGATCTGGTTTCTTAGCTCATTGTTTAAGTATTCCGGGTACGTCGTGTGAATGGCAGTTGCTTCACGGATCATGCCGTCAAGATAGATCTTGACCTGCGGGATCTTGCCCATGCGCATACCCTCTTCAAGGGCGAGCATGACCTCCTGCGATCGCCCGACTGCAAATGCCGGGATGATTACTTTGCCGCCACGGGAGAGTACCTTGTTGATCGTCTCGTAGAGCTTCTGCTCTGCATCGGAACGAGCGGGCTGGATATCATTGGCACCCCCGTACGTGCTCTCCATAAAGAGCGTCTCAAGCCGGGGGAACTGGTTGATCGCGGGGTTGAAGAGACGGCTCTTGCTGTAGTTGAAGTCGCCGGTGAACGCGATGTTGTACATGCCATCCCCGACATGGAAATGGGCAATTGCTGAACCGAGGATGTGCCCGGCGTTATGGAACGTGAGCTTGATGTCCGGCGCAATGTCGGTCACACTACCGTAATTGAGCGTGATAGAGTGTCGGATGTAGGTCTTCACCTCATTCGAGCTGTACGGCACTTTCCGGTCCTCCTTGTGGATCACATCAAGGTAATCAAGCTGGAGCATTGCCGAGAGATCCCGCGTTGGCGGTGTCGAGTAGACTGGACCTTCGTATCCATATTTGTACAATAGTGGTATGAGTGCACAGTGATCGAGATGTGCATGCGTCAGAACGACCGCATCCAGTTGCGCGAGGGGATGGATCTCCGGCACATAGAGATAAGGAGTGCCGCCGGCATTGTCGGGTTTCTCACCGCAGTCAATCAGTACCCTGCTGTCCGGGGTTGTTAAAAGAAATGCTGCCCTGCCAACCTCGCGACAGCAGCCTAATGTTGTGACCCGGAGCCATTGGTCCTTTTTCGTTGCATCTTTGTTCGTATCGTTCCGGGAGGGGATATCACGGTGAATACGTCTTCCGATTGTGCGCAGGAACTGTTTCCGCTCCTCGTTCACCGACCGCATGTACTGCCGTATCTGTTTGACCGTGGAGCTCTCAATGGGAGGCGTCCGGACGACTTTGGGGGTCCAGCCGATGTGCTTGGTGATCTCCCGCAGGGTGATCCCGTTCTTGCCGATCACAACGCCGGGTTTCTCTGCCTCGATGAGCACCTCGCCGGTATCCGGATCGAAAAATATGTCAGTGATACCGGCAGTTTCCGGCACAACGGTTTTAATCTCGATGACTGCTTTTTCAGGATCTTCGAGAATGGTGGGGCGGACAACGATTCGTTTGCGTAAATCCCGTGCAAGGATCCGGATCAGATCTGCTTCATCAGCGAAGCGCTTCGGGTCATCCGTGTAAATGACCAGTTCAGGTCCTTCAAATTCAACCTGGTTAACGACAATGCCCTTAGGCACCTTCTCGTTGATCTTATCTTTTAGCTCTTTGAGCCGTTCTTCAATCTGCATAATAATAAACGTCCTAAAAAAAGGTTAGTTGGGAGTCTTGGAAAGATATTTTTTGAGGGCGTCCTCACTCATCTCAAGATATTGGTCTTTTGTGATCACGACAACGTGGATACCCTCCCCGGAACCCGCATCACGTTTCATCGCAGCCTTCAACGCACGAATGGCAAGATCGATCGCCTCGTCCTCTGTCATGCCTGTATGGTAGCGGTCTTCAAGGACCCCATACGCCATCGGGGAACCGGATCCTGTTGCAACGATCTCTTCTTCTTTGGTCGCCCCGCCCATCGCATCAACTGAGTACACGGATGGACCGTGTTCATCCACGCCGCCGACAAGCAGCTGGACATAGTACGGGAAATACCGGTTCTGGTTTAAGTAATTGGAGAGCAGGGTGGACGAAGCTCCGACCGTTATCGAACGTGACCGGCGTATCTGGTACAGGTTGCATTCTACGGTAAGGATACGTGCAAGCTGCTGGGCATCCCCGACACCCCCGGCAGTGGTCATACCGATGCGATCGGCAACCTTGTAGACTTTCTTTGCCCTTTTACTCGCGATCATGTATCCCATTGTTGCCCGCTTTTCGGTTGCGAGGATCACTCCACCGGCGAATACCAGACCGATTGTGGTCGTTCCTTTCATGGTCTCCTGGTACTGTTCTGGCATATTTACACCTCTAAAAACAAATTAACGCCAAAAATTTTCTAAAAGCGCTTTATGGTATTAGATGATATGAGAAAACTTAAAGGTTTTTATTCTGCCGCTTCCCGGCAGAGTACCCGGATGAGCTCACGGTCATAGAGCATGGCAACCAGACGCTTGTCACCATTGACCACCGGTAACTGGTCGACTCTTGACCGGCGCATCTTCAACGCACATTCACTCACTTCCGCGTTCTTTGGTACGGAGACGACGTTTTTTACCATTGCCTGTTTCACCGGGCGGTTCGGGAGTTGCACCCTTGAGATCCCGAAACTGATTGTGTGCGTGTCCCGGATGCTCTCCCATGTCCATTCGTCGTCATCGGTACCATTGGAGAAGTCGCTGACGCCAACAGAATCTTCGATGCTCGAACTCCGGATCAGGTCGCGCTCGGTAATGATTCCCTGCAATACACTGTCACTGTTGAGGATCGGGATTGCATCGACGCCGGATATCTCCATGATCCGCCCGACAAGCGGCAGCGGAGTATCTTCCCAGAGCGCAAATGTGTTGCTGACGAAGGTATCCTTGATCTCTTCTTTTATCTTCATCTGGGCGATCGCGTGGATGAGATCTGCAACGGAAAGGAGCCCGATTAGAATGCCATCCTCTACAACCGGAAGTCTCCGGATTTTATGGGTGACAAGCAGGCGTGCTGCCTCCCGGATATCTGTGTTGGGGGTGATGACGACCGGTTTTGAGGTCATGAGGAGTCCGAGCTGGGTCTCTTCGGGCTTTCTTAACAGGTCTTTACGGGTGATGATGCCGACAATCTTTTTGTTTTTTATGACCGGAACCCCGGAAATGCCCGTGCGTTTCAGGATCTTTAAGACATCGTCACGGTTACCGGGTATCTCAACATGCACGACATCTGAAGTCATGTAGTCTTTTGCCTTCATACTTGTCGTTATGATCTCACCACCATGGTTGTGACACCGCTGTGCGCTACTATGTAGGTGCTGACACTGCCAATTAGTAGGCGATCCGCGTTACTCTTACCGTGGGAACCTACGATGATAAGATCGCACTTCTCTTGTCCGGCAACGGCGATCACTTCACTGCCCGCATGTCCCTGTTTCATATGCCCGATAAGGGTGACACCTTTGTCGGCAGCATATTTTCGGGCTCTTTCAAGAACAGCATTGCCCTCTTTTTCGAGCACACTGTACATGATTTCTACGGTATTGTCTGAGGGGAGGGAGGAGAAGAGTCCTGTCTCAACGACATACACGGCGGCAAGTTTTGCATTCCATACCTTCGCTTCGTCAACCGCCCGGACAATTGCCCGTTCGCTCGCGGCTGATCCATCAATTGCGACAAGTATGTTGTTAAACACCGGTATCACCCAAAACAACCATGGCTGTTTTATTGAATTTACAGATTAAAAAACGTTCTTCCCAATCGCGCCTGCGTATGCGCGTTTTATTATGGATGTCAGGGGATCGTGGCTGAACCGGCACGATGACCGGGCAGGATCAATGGTAAAAAAAGCTGCACGGTTTCCTTTTTCTATAAACGACGAGCTGCCGGTGAGCATTGAACCCTGCACAGCAGCCCGTACGATCTCGCGGGGCTCGGAATGGTACACGGTTAAAAGAAATGCCATCTCTGAAAACATATCCGGCGGGACGAACATGACGTTGTCTGTGCCGAGAAGAACCGTGCACTTATGTTCCAGCATCTTTTTCACCGGGGGGTGGCGGCTGGTCGTTGTAACGCCAAGGATCCAGTTTGACCGTGGACAGACGACAACCGGGATCTCTCGGTCTGCACATTCCCGGACCTGCCGGGTCGTTGCATGGGTCATATGAATGAGGAGGTCCGGATCGTACGCAAGTGCTGCATCGATGTCCCCCGCGTCCCGCTCTCCGGCATGAAACGCGATCTTCTTATTTTGTTTCCGGGCAGACGCGACCTGTTGCTCCACGTTGTTTACATCGCGTGTGCTGCTGATCCCCAGACCTTCCGCTTCGCCTTCTCCCCCGTCCCGCCCGAAGATGACAGGATGGAATGGAAGACCATCAGCAGCTTCCTGTAATGCACGGACGCCTTCAATACCCCCCTCCCGGAAATCCGCACACCCGCACGTGCCGCCGGCAATCATATCCTGTATACTTGCGTTCATCCCATCGATCAGCTGTGTGCGCGAGGCGGCGGCAAGCAGCCGGTGCTTGAGCCCAGCCGGGGGAGTGACAAGGGCTTCAAGATTGCCGGTTGCTGCACAGTCCATCGCGATCGTGTCACCAAGATGTGTATGCGCATTGAAGAACGCCGGGCAGATCCAGATGTGGGGGGCTCGCGGATTTTCCTCAATTGCCGTGATGATCCCGTTTGTCACTTCGATATCCACAGGTCCTGGCGTAAGATCTTCGTGAATGAGTGCTATGCCGGAGATGACCTGTGGTTCGTTCATGGTACTCTGTGACTCTTCTTTATATGTTGAAAAATGAAATATATTTCCATGGCAAAGAAGCAAGGCGGACGTTTATTATCTTCAGCTGGTCTCGTCAACTATTACGAGAGTGAGGACCGGCGGGCAATCCATATCAATCCTCTCGTAGTGATGGGTGTTGCCGCAGCAATCGGTATCATCATCCTCATATTGAACGCTCTCTATTAACTCCCTTTTTTTATTTGAAAACGGTTTTCACTGTTATTTGCGTGTGGGACTTAGGAATTTTTTTGAGTAGTTTCCGGGTGATGTCTTCCTCTTTTGTGAAGTAGAGGTTGTCATGCCCCGTCCATGCCGGGCAGTTCCGGAAGACAACTGCGGGAACCCCGTTGTTGCTCTCACCCATGACAAAGTTTGCAAATCCTGCAATCTCATCGACCACCGCTTCTTCGGTGATCTTGAGGACGTGCCCGAAGAGATCCGTGTCGCCCCGGAAGTCCCGTATAGCGGTAAAACCGCTCCAGCCGATCGCGTTACCGGTTTGCCCGCGACGGAACGATCGCCCGCAGGTGTCGGTGATGATGGCGCCAACATTCTTTCCCGTGATCGCTTTTATTTCCTGCCGGCATTCATCTGCCGCTGCCATCGGGTCCGGGGGCAGGAAGATCACCATGCCGTCCTCGATATTGCTCTGGTCAACACCAGCCCTTACACCGATATGCCCGAACGAGAGTTCTGAGAGAATGAACGGGTGTTCCATGATGATGTCGGCTGATGCATCTAAGACTGCCTGCACAAACCGGGGGTCTTCACCATTGAGTTTCGCAAGCCGGGTTGCCCGCTCTGATGGTGTAATGGAAGAGAGTGCCTGTGTGTACCCTTTTGCCTTTGACCAGATGGTCGAGGCAATGGATATGATATCGCCATCTTTCACCGGCACCTGTTCGCAGATCAATGCCGGGATATTGTCACCGGCTTTGATGAGGGGGAGTCCCGGCACTCCCATAACCTGAATATACTCCATAATCACAGCTCTATGAGCTGATTTGATGATATAGGAGTTTCGTTTGTGTTTTTTCCAAAAAATACTTCTTAAAAGGGTGACTAAATCACCCTTCATCTCTCACTTTCTCCTGCAGAATCGAGCAGACTATCCCAATCACCGTAAGCACTATGAATATACCAATGATTATCCGGAATGAGACAAGGAACTCCTGTGTGTCTACATCGGTAAGAACGACATTTCCCAGAATAATTGAGAATATCATCATCGGGATCGCTATCGAGAGCTGATTCCCAAACCGCCTCAATGTCGCGATGGTGCCCGCCGCCATACCGTGTTTCTCCATCGGCACCGAACCCATGATGGCATATGTGTTTGGCGTTCCGAAAAAAGCCAGACCGGTATATAATACCATCAGGAGACCGGCAATGATGAACAGGGAGGTCGTGGTGTCAATTCCGAGGAACAGGACAAGGGAGATGACCGCTATCGCGAGACCGGCAGCCGAGAGATGGCCCGACGTTATCCGGTCCGACAAGCCACCGGCAATTATTGAAAATATGACCTGACAGAGAGCCGCACCGACATATACCATCCCGGTGATGATTGGAGAATATCCCATTATGCTCTGGATAAAGATCGGCATCACGTACATCATCCCGGCGGTGATGGAATACCCGAGCATCGCGGCAGTTCCGGCAAACATGAATTTTCTGTTTCCGAATAACAGGTCAACATCAAATATCGGACTGTTCACTCGTTTTTCATAAAGAATGAACACGCTAAACAAAACAAGCGATCCAAGAATGCACAGGAACCCTGTCATACCGGGAATCATCGAGAATCCGTAGATCAAGGTTATCATCGCAATTGCGAACAGGACAGAACCTCCCGTGTCGAATCCGGACAGGCTCTTGGTACAGTTATCAGGTAGTTTCCAGACATAGACCCATGTCAAAAGGAGATTAAAGAGTATGACCGGGATGATGGCAAGGAAAATGCTGTGCCAGCCAAAATAATGGATCAATACTCCGCCGATGACGGGGCCGGCTGCGACTCCTGAATAGACAGCGGCAGAATTATGTCCCATCAGTTTTCCCCGCATTCCGGGAGGAAATGCACTCAGCCGTAGCGGGATCGTTGTTGCCCACATAAACCCGCTGCAGACGCCGATTATGACAAGAGCTATGATCAGGACCGGAAAGGTGGATGCAAACGAGGCGATGATGCAACCGACGAGGGAGAAAATCAGACCCACCGCAAAGATTCTCTTGTACCCGATACAATCCCCAAGCCGCCCCGCCGTCAGCATGAGAGCGGAGGATGCCAGCAGAAACGAGGAGAGGATCCACCCGAGATTTACGATATCCAGACCCAGGTCTTTCCCGATTTCCGGTGTTGAGATAGCGAGCGATGCCATGAGAAATGGTGAGAGAAAATCCCCGATGATGGCGGCAACAAGCACCGCCCGGAGCATTGCCGGGGAATGGACCGCGTTTACCATCTGTCCAGTTTCAGTATTCATTATCAGGAGGCTCTCGTATCATGACTGTTTGCAAAACCGTACCCCAGATGGTCAACCTCCGGCGCGATAAGCTCTTCTGTTGCAAGGTCTGTATGTCCTTCAAGGTAGATGTGGAGAAGGTGGTAATCGGCGCAGCTAAAATTCGAAAGGAAAAGCAAAAGGAAGTTTGTATGCGCACTTTCAGATATTAACGAAAAAAGACAAAGTTTTGAGATGTTTACTTTGGGTTTCTATAAAAACTCGCATGAAGCCTGAATGCTTCGCACCAAAGCAATGAAAATTTTGCACCACAATCAATTTGCGGTTGTCTGATCGATCGTCGGCAGACTTCAAAATTTTCATGGCAAAAACAGGAACGGTGATTATGACCGGAAGAATTGGTGCAGACTCGAGAGTGTAGTGATTCATATGCCGGTGCGTTGATACTCCCCGGTTCTATATCTGCATATTTTCGCTCAATGCTTCCAACTCTCCAGACAACATGATGAATGCAATGAACGACCGGGTTCTGGTGAGGGAATTAAGCGGATGTTCTCCACATTCAAAGGACCCACAAGTGACAGGTGAGTTGTCTGGGTTGTTTAAAAAAATCTGAACGTGCCGGGCATAGATTTGACGGTATATATTTATACCGATAACGCACATGAGGCAATTGTTATGTACCTCATCCTCCGGTGTCCGGGGTGCAAGACATTCGGTTACGTTGACCGGTATCAGAAATGGAAGCTCTGTCCAGTCTGCGGGCATGCCTATGAAGTGGTAAAGGTGCCTGCGTACCTTGAGGTGGCAGATTATCACGAAGCAGAAAAGATCGTAGCCGAAATGGAAAAATATCTCCACCGTATGAAGAAGAAAGATTTCACAGCAGAAGAAACCGAGGAGTTGCGTCATCACTACGCAACCTGGCTGCGGAAAAAAGTGTGAAGTTTTTTTAAAAATTACACTATTCTTGGTGGGCATTTTTGTAAAGATCTATGGTCAAAATTGACTGCGTTCAAAAGTTGAAGATGCCCGTAAGTTGACAACCCCCACTCTTCAGATTCAAGATCCGCATGCCAATCAAATGTTACCTGTGAACATTTTACGATAGGTCTTTCGTGTGAACGGTGGAGTGCCCGTAATGTGTGATGATGCGAGAGATATACTATTCCGATTCTCTTGAACTTCTCATGTTCATCAGATGTCTTTTGAGGAATGAGAAGTAAGACACCGGTGAATATTTTTAAGAGATCCAACTATCCTGCCTTTTATTTGTGGGGGCTGATGTTTTACCATTTTCTTCTATTTTTTGAGACTTAAAACCTGACTTCGCCAGAAAAAGGTTGAAGAAGGTTACGCATCCCAAAAGGGATTATGCCCAAAAACGTAACCTTCCCCATAGGCAATGTAGCGTTGATCGATAAAATTGATTCCGAAACCAGCTTTTTTAAAACCATATTTG
>JAPKXU010000188.1 GCA_026394655.1 Methanoregula sp.
AAACCACAGGCAGAGCAGACTTTTTTCTGGGCGTGATACGAGATCTTCCCACAGCGCCGGCAGGCGATATGGGTCTTCTTGTTTCTCTTTCCCATTGACGGAGTGCCTTTTGTCATGTTACTTCACCTCTGATTCTATTGACGGGGAGATATAGATCACATTATCCCCACGGACGATAAGAGTGCCTACTTTCTGAACCTGTCCGTTCTCCACTTCCTCTGCTTTGTCGAGTACGAGGTTCAGATGAACATCGTACCCCTGAAGAACCCCGTGTATTTCTCTCCCGCCCTTGAGAGATACAATAACAGGTTGACGGTTCAGCACCAAATCCAAAATATCCATCGGTCTCTTGGTCATATTATTACCCTGTGTTACCATCGCTCTGGAGTAATATATGTGCGTGAGCACTCTACTTAAACATACCGTAGGGGGGAAATCACCAGAAATCTCCCCCGTGCGGGCTCATAATTTTTAGGAAATATCGCATCTCTTTTGGTTGTGCTTGCTTAAAGTAGGGATTTCCCCGCATAAATGTGTTGAGGAACCGGTTGTTGAGTGGTTTGTATTTTGTGGAAAATTTGTGGCAAATTTTTTCTTGCAGGAGAGATGAATGTAAGAGCAGCGCAATGAAAAAAATTATCACAAAGAAACGGCATTCAATCCGGAGAAGCCAGGTGCAGGATCTCTACGATCGCCTCGCACTCCAGATCGGGCAGTCAGCTTTACTCTTTCATGCCGAACTGATCGAAATTCTTGAGACCAATGCTGGCATGGTCGTCTATCTTGTCAACAAAAAGCCGTTTCTCGTGGATACCGGCGACTGGGTGTTTCCTACATTACGGGGCGCACTCCAGTTCCCGTTTCCCGAGCGCCGGGTAACCGTTGATGCCGGCGCGATACCCTACGTGGTCAACGCTGCCGATATCATGAGACCCGGCATAGTCGCGGTTTCGGGGGATGTCAAAGCGAACGCGCCGGTCCAGATCGTCGATGAAAGACATGGAAAACCCCTCGCAATCGGGATCGCTCTCTTTAACGCAGAGTCAATTTCAAGCAGCACATCCGGAAAAATGTGCCGGCATTTTCATCATGTCGGTGATGAACTGTGGAACCTTGAGTTCTGAATAATCCATGTGCATTTGGGAAGAAACGAAAAGATGGACAATTTCGGATTTTGAACCTGCAAAATGGCTGCCGGGCGTTTCCAGATAGATACTATTAAATAAAATTCATCCTACAGTTTTTTTATGGTTAAGATCATAGACACCCTTCTGGGAAAAAGTTCTGCAAGCTCCGACGATGATTATATGGAGCTTGACCTCACTTCGTACGAGGAGCGTGGCGGCGCGTCACCGGCACTCCTTGTGAAGATTGCAACCATTGCCGATCTCAAAGACACGCCACGTGTGAAGGACGAAGTGTACAACGGGAATATTGTTATTGTCGATATCTCACGCTTGAAGATGGACAAGATTTCCTACGAGCGGGTCTTAAAGGACTTAAAGGAGGTCGCAAAGGATGTCAACGGGGACATCATCGGGCTCGGAGACCAGCGGTACGTTGTACTCACACCGATGTCGGTCAAGATCTCACGCGATAAGATCGGTGGAGCCTGAGTGCGAACGATCGTTAACGGTCCGTGTCCATCCTGCAATACTGAAATAGAATATCTGTACCAGACGGAAAATATTCCCTATTTTTCAGACATTCTAATCATTTCTGCCAACTGCGCATCGTGCGGGTACCGCTATGTTGACACGCAGCTCTTAAAGAGCGCTCTGCCGGTGCGCTACGAGATGCGGGTGACGAGCACGGAAGACCTCGATGTGCGGGTAGTGCGGAGCATGAGCTGCACCATTGAGATCCCCGAACTCGGTGTGCGGATCGATCCGGGTCCGGCGTGCGAGGGTTTTGTCACGAATGTGGAGGGGGTGCTTTCCCGGATCGAAAAGATCGTGAACGGGACGCTCAACTGGGCAGAAGGAACTGAGCGGGAGCATGCAGAGTGGATCCTCGATGAGATCGCAGGTGCCAGAAATGGCACGTTTCCCCTCACGCTCATCCTCCAAGATCCGAATGGCAACAGTGCCATCATCTCAGACGATGCAAAAAAGATGGAGCATGAGAACCGGCAAGCCGATTTTCATTTTGTTGTGATTGAACCTGCACGGTTCATGGTGTTTTTTTTAAGTGATCTCAGTATCCCCAAGCCACGCACCGGGTTTCTCGACGACTTTCCCCACAACCTGTGCGCCCTTTACTGCGTTTAAGAGAGCTGCGACAGCTGTTGGTGGGACGACATAGGCAAACCCCATGCCCATGTTGAACGTCCGGTACATTTCAACTGTGGAGATCTTTCCTGTCTCCTGCATCCAAGTGAATATCTCCGGGGGGCGGATGGGGGACTCAAACCTGAACCCGAACGGGCAAAGGCGCAAGAAGTTCAGCAGTCCTCCCCCGGTGATATGACACATGCCATGCACCGTGCAGGAAGCAGCCACATGCAGGCTTTCATGGTAGATCCGGGTGGGTGTCAGGAGTTCCTCACCGAGCGTTTTGCCGTTCTTCAATCGCTTGTCATATGCTGCATACATTTCCACGATGCGCCGGGCGAGCGAGAGTCCGTTGCTGTGAATGCCGGTGGAGGGGACGCCGATGATGAGATCGCCGGGACGGATCTTTTCGCCGGTTATGATCTTCTCCTTTGCCTGCATTCCCATGCAGGTACCGGCAAGATCGAGCCCATTCACGAGCCCGCGAAGAGATGCTGTCTCTCCGCCGACGATGTCGATGTTCGCCAGCCGGGCGCCCTCGTTCAACCCGATGCCGATCTGCGCCATCTTTTCTATCGAGAGCCGGTCTGTGGCGATGTAATCTACAAACGCGATCGGCTCAACATTCATCACGTAGAGATCGTTAACGTTCATCGCGATGCAGTCAATCCCCACAGTGCTCCAGTCCTTTTGCTCGTCAGCGACAAGCATCTTCGTGCCGACACCGTCCGTTGTCAGGGCAAGCGCATGCTCCCCGAAATCGATGAGCCCCGCAAAATGCCCGACCGAGCCGAGCATCGTGCATTTCCCTTTTCGCCGGTAGGTCAGGTTTTTGATCAGGGCTTTTATCGCAGTTGCCTCAAGATCAATATCCACTCCTGCATCCCGGTAGGCGTTCTCAGTCATCGCACTCCTCCGAGAGCCGGAACTCATCGTGGAGCACCCGCACCGCACGCTGCCCGTCTTCCTGCCGGACGACAAACGAGATATTCGCTTCGCTTGACCCTTGCGAGATCATCATCACGTTCACGCCTTCCCGCCCGAGAGCCGTAAATATCCTGCCACCGGTCCCAGCTGCACCTGCCATACCGTCTCCTACTACAGCGACGGCACAGACGTCGTGGGTATGGGTCACCTCGCGCACGATACCCTGCTCTACGAGAAACGCGAGGGCATTTACCGCAGTGGAAAGATGCGACTCATCTATGATTAACGAGATATTTGCTTCACTTGAGCCCTGCGAGATCATCATCACGTTCACCGCATTGTCAGCGAGCGCGGAGAAGATCGCTTTCGCGACACCCGGGCGCCCGATCATCTGCGCACCGTTGATGTTGATGGCACCCACCTTCTCGATGTACGTGAGGGCTTTGACCACCCGGCGATCCCGGTGACCATCCTTAACGATCATCGTGCCGGAGTGTATGGGATTGAACGTGTTCTTGACCCGGACGAGGATATTCTTTCTCATCTCCGGATCGATGGAACGGGGGTGCATCACCTTCGCCCCGAAATACGAGAGCTCCATCACCTCGATGAACGAGACGTTTTTTAACACCCGTGCATCGTTTATCACCCTTGGATCCGAGGTCATGATCCCATCGACATCTGTCCAGATCCAGATCTCGTCAGCATCGATCCCGGCGCCGATGATAGATGCGGAATAATCCGATCCGCTCCGCCCGAGCGTGGTCACGATCCCTTCCTTGGTACACCCCATGAATCCCATGATCACCGGGATCTCCTTTTTCAGCCGGGAACCAACCCGTGCTTGTATCCGCTCGTCGCTCTCGGGAAGTGCGGTTGATTCGCCATGGGTGGAAGTCGTCAGGATACCAGCTTCACAACCATCAAAAACCGTTGACGGGATCTCCCGTTCGCGGATGGCAGCCGCGAGGATCGGAGCGAGCAGGCGTTCACCGAACGAGATGATGTAGTCTTTTGAGCGGGGAGTGAGTTCCCGCAGGTTATAGACGGCAAACAAAATATTCTGGAGGTTCACAAGGCGCTCTTCGATAACCGCGCCCACTTCCGCGACATGTGCGGGGGCAGCTCCTTCGAGCGTGGTTATGTGGCGTTTTTTGAGTGCCTGGATCAGCGGTGCGATCGCGGAACTGTCTTTTGCAGTCGGGAGTGCGCCAGCGATCTCGATCAGCTGATCGGTGACGCCCCGCTGCGCGGATACGACAACGGCGAGCTCGTCTCCCGCCTTGCGATGGTGTTCGAGAATGTCAACAACGCGCCCGATACACTTCGCATCGGCGACCGATGTCCCGCCAAATTTCATCAGGTATCTCATGATCGTTCCCACTCTGCCAGTACCATTTATTTATGTAACTATACGACGCACAGAATTATAAGATGCATGCAGCAGACGCACAGGACTGTCATGTCCTTGTGATCGGGAGTGGCGGCGCCGGGGTACGGGCGGCAATCGAGGCAGCAGCCTACGGTGAGACCATACTTGTCACAAAGACGATCGCCGGGAAAGGTGGGTGCACCCCTATGGCAGAAGGGGGGTACAACGCGGTGCTCCGGGAGGCGGACTCGTGCGGGATCCATTTTGAAGACACGATGAAAGGTGGCGCCTGGTTAAACGATCCGGCACTGGTCCAGGCTCTTGTCACAGAAGCGCCAAAACGGATAGATGACCTGATCCACTGGGGCGCGGTCTTCGATTTCACTGATACAGATGAGGTCGCCCAGCGCCCCTTCGGCGGGCAGCGGTTCCCCCGCACCTGCTATGCAGGAGACCGGACCGGGCACGAGATGATGACAACCCTGATGGAGCAGCTCGACTCTGCGGAAGTGACAAAATTGCAGGAGGTGACTGTCATTGATCTCCTGAAGGACGGCGATCATGTCAACGGGGCGCTGGTACTTGACGAGCGGGGCCACCTTGTCACCCTCACTGCTGACAGCACCATCCTCGCAACCGGAGGCGGGACACGCGTGTACGACATCTCCACCAACTCATCGAGCGGTACCGGGGACGGGTATGCGATCGGGTTCCGTGCGGGCGCTGAACTGATTGACATGGAGATGGTGCAGTTCCACCCGACAGGTGCGGTCTATCCATACGATGCCCGTGGACGGCTCGTCACTGAAGCAGTGCGGGGCGAGGGCGGGATCTTAAAGAACAACCTCGGTGAGCGGTTCATGACGCAGTACGATCCGGAACGGATGGAGCTCTCGACCCGCGATGTCGTTGCCCGTGCGATCGCAACCGAGATCGCACAGGGGAGAGGCACCCCTCACGGAGGCGTCTGGCTGGATGTTACGCACCTGCCCCGTGCACAAATCGAGAGCCGGCTCCCGGTGATGCTCGAACAGTTCCTGAAGTTCGGTGTAGATATCCGCGAGCAGCCGATGGAAGTCGCTCCCACCGCTCACCATATCATGGGCGGGCTCCGGATCACGACAGAGTGCCGGACTACGTTGCCTTCGTTGTTTGCATGCGGCGAGGTGTCTGGCGGCGTGCATGGTGCAAACCGGCTCGGGGGAAATGCCCTTGCCGAGACCCAGGTCTTCGGGAAACGCGCCGGGGAGTTTGCCGGGAATGCCAAGAAGCGGACGAAAAAGGTCGATGCAGCGCAGGTAAACGATCACCAGCAGCTCCTTCGCCGGTATCTTGCCGGCAGCGAGAGTCCCGCACAGGTAAGAAAGTCACTCCAGCTCGCTATGTGGCAGGGGGTCAACATCTTCCGGAAGGACTCCGAGCTCCGTCATGCCCGTACCATCATCGAACAGTTGTCACAGGCTTCGCTCCGTGCACAGACGGCGCAGAACCTCGCGGAGTGCTGCATCGTCCGGAACATGTGCGACACCGCGTCGCTCATCTGCCGGAGTGCGCTTTTACGGCTCGAATCCCGGGGGGCGCACATGCGGGTAGATGTGCAGCAGAAATGGGACGCCCAGCACTCGCCATTCAGCCACACGTACATCTCCCGCAAGCGGGAAGGCATCGAGTCTGCCGGAGGGAGCATATGAGGGCAATCACCTTCAACGTATTCCGGTTCGACCCGGCAAGCGGGGCTCCGTCTCGCCTTGTTCCCTACACGGTGAACGTGAACGAAGGTGCCCGTGTCCTCCACGTGCTCCACGCAATCCACGATGAACTCGATCCCACACTCTCCTACCGGTACTGTTGCGGTTCAGGGCAGTGTGGGAGCTGTGCGGTGCGGGTGAACGGGGAGCCGGCGCTCGCGTGCATGGAGGAGGCACAGGACGGGATGACCATCCTCCCCCTGAACCTCCCGGTAAAAAAGGATCTCGTCGTGGATCTCCTCCCGAAACTGGAGCAGATCGCCTCCCTCCAGCCAAAAGAGGCGCTCGTCATGCCCACCAAAGCGGATATCGACGCGATAAAGCCGTTACGGGACTGCATCGAGTGTTTGTCCTGTGTATCCGTTTGCCCGGCGATGGATGTGACGAAGTTTATCGGTCCCACCGCGATGAGGCAGGAACAGCGGCTCGCGCTCGATCCCCGGAACGCGAGCGACCGGATCCCGGTTGCAATTGAAGAGGGGCTTTTCTTCTGCACCACCTGCCAGGCATGTCTCAAAGTCTGCCCGAAGAAGATCGAGACACCGGGAAAGGCGATCGAGAAACTCCGCTCCCTCGCGAACCAGCGGGGGTTCACCCTGCCCCGGCACCAGGAAGTGGCAACACTCGTCAGGGAAACAGGAAGGAGCGTCCCCCGCTCGGAGCCCACGTTTTTGGAACAGGTGGGAGATGTTGTTGAGCCGATCGGCACACCCAAAGCAACGGTGGGTTTCTTTGTCGGCTGCATGTACAATATGCGGTTGCCGAAGACGGCGCTCGATGCCATTGAGGTGCTGAAGCGCAACGGCATCCGGGTGATCATCCCGAAAGAGCAGGTCTGCTGCGGCTCGCCGCTGATCCGGACCGGGCAACTGTCGTTTGTTGATACGTTAAAGAAGCGGAACATCGACACCTTCCGGTTCCGGAAGATCGATACGGTCATGACGATGTGCGCCGGGTGCGGTTCCACGTTAAAGAACGATTACAAAACCCCATTTGCGGTGATGGACATATCAGAAGTCCTCACGAAGTACGGGATTGAGCCTCCCGCCCGTTTGCCGGTGACGGCAACCTACCATGATCCATGTCACCTGATGCGGGGACAAGGCATAAAAGATCAGCCCCGCGAGTTGATCCGGCAGGTGGTGGACTTGGTGGAGATGCCCTCGATCTGCTGCGGTTCCGGGGGTGGGGTGAGATCCGGTAACCCGGACGAGGCGGCAGCGCTCGGAGCCCGACGGGGAGCGGAGATCAAAAAGACAAACGCAGATGTCGTGATTTCGTCCTGCCCGTTCTGCGAGTTCCACATCGCCGGGCACACCGAGAAGCCGGTGAAGAATATTACAACGGTGCTTCTGGAGGGGTATAAGGAGAAGGACCGGAAGGCGGGGGTTGAACCGGAGAGATCCGTAAAAGGGAAATGAACAAGGACTATTTTTGCTTTCATTTGTACCGCACTTTTAAGTCCGATACAGAGTAGAGATCGGGTTCATTTTCAAGAAATTCTGAAAGTGAGTACTCGGATAGTACGGC
>JAPKXU010000104.1 GCA_026394655.1 Methanoregula sp.
GTATTCAGGAATGGTTCCCCGAGCATGACCGCAGTAAAACCGCTCGCCTTTCGCCACGTGGAAACAATGGCAGCAGCGCTCGATCACGATATGTCAGAAAATCCCCTGCTCCGGGCACAGGCTGTAACGTTCGTCCAGCGGCTCTCGATGATCCAGAAGATGGGTACTGTGCCCGGTATCGGCACGGCACCGTATTATATCGTCGTTGCCGAGAAAAAAGGGTTCCCTCCGGTTGGACAAATGTCGCTTGCCCACTGCCTTGAGAACATGTGGCTGAAAGCAACCGCACTCGAACTCGGGTTCCAGCTCGTCTCGATCACCGCCCAGTTGGGGGACGATCCTAAATTCTGTGAGATCCTTGGTATTGTCCCTGGGGAATGGGATCTTGCCGGTTGCGCAGTCGGGTTCCCGAAGGACGAGCTCTCTCCCGCCATTCGCCCTGCAGTCGATGATGTGACACGGTGGCTTGAGTAATCGCCATAACTACAGATCATCATATCATAATCAATCGGCGATAAGGGCAGTTTGCACAGTCAATTGTGCGGGAAGTTTCACTCGTGCGAATCGTCTCCATTTATCTTTTTGTCCGGTAACACTCCCCTCATTAATCACCCACTTCCTTCATGCAGGATACTGTACGAGGAACGAATAGCGTCACTTTTCAATCTACCCGTTGTTCCCCTTCCGGAATATTACCGGTAAGAGATCTATTCAACAACAATCGACAATCTTGACTCATCATTCCGGCAGAATTTCATGGGATACAAAAACCGACAGGTGAACTTTCTCGGGCATCGTATCGGACTCCAGATCGATGAAACACCGGTGATCGCGAAGGGATTTGATGATCCTATCGAAGAGGGGATGGTCTTTGCCATTGAACCCAAGAGAGGGATCGAGGATGTCGGGATGGTCGGTATCGAGAAAATGTTTGTAATCACTCCGGTGGGCGGCAGGAGCATCACCGGGAATCATCCCGGGCTGCTCCTGTTGCATTGACCTGATACAGGGTGTACCCGGTATCGGATCTAGATTGATCGATAAGCGATACCTCAGGTTGATGTGGTGGAATCCACGTTCGTCTTTTCCGGTATTTTTCTGGTATTTATTACGACCGCAGTTTTCGCAAATTCATCCCCGGTGATACGGCAGCATCATCGGCAGGAAGAACATTCATACGAAATAACACCCCACTTTTGCATCAGGGCTCTGTATGAAACGCGAGGGTGGGAAAAATTACAGGGAGATCATCAACTTTCTTCCTGATGCGACGTTTGTGATCGATACAGCGGGAAAAGTCATCGCGTGGAACCGGGCGATGGAGGAGATGACCGGTGTTTCCGCCAAAAACGTCATGGGTCGGGGCGACTACGAGTACGCTCTCCCATTTTACAACGAAAGAAAACCCATGCTCGCAAATCTCGTCTTTATGCCGGATGAGGAGATTGAGAAGCGGTACCACTCCATCCAGCGTACCGGAAAGACCCTTGTCGTCGATATCCATATCCCCACATTCCGGGGCAGAGGAGCATATTTCTGGGCGAAAGCCAGTCCACTCTATGACCCGGAGGGCAACATCACTGGCGCCATAGAAACGATCCGGGACATCACCGACCGGAAACTAGCCGAACTGGAGATGGAACAGACACACAAGCGGCTCGCTGAGATCATCAACTTTCTCCCGGACGCAACGTTCGTGATCGATACAGCAGGAAAAGTGATCGCGTGGAACCGGGCAATGGAAGAAATGACCGGCGTCCCGGCAGCAAAAGTCATGGGATTTGGTGATTACGAGTATGCCCTCCCGTTTTACAACGAGCGAAAACCCATGCTCGCAAATCTTGTCTTTATGCCAGATGATGAGATCGAAAAAAGGTACCACTCCATCCAGCGTACAGGAAAAACCCTTGTTGTTGATATCCATATCCCCACGTTCCGGGGCAGGGGAGCATATTTCTGGGCGAAAGCCAGTCCGCTCTATGACCCGGAGGGCAACATCACCGGTGCCATAGAGACGATCCGGGACATCACCGAACGCAGGGAGATGGAAGAGCGCCTTGCACGATCGAAAGCGGAGCTACATATCGCCGCAGATATCCAGCGGAGTTTTCTGCCGGAGATAATCCCGCAGGTAACCGGTTTTGAGATCGCTGCACGGAGCGTGATGGCAAAGGAAGTGGGGGGCGACTTCTTTGATGTGATCCCGTTTGAGGTAATCCCGCTAAAGACAGGTACGCTCGGTATCCTGATCGCTGACGTATCCGGTAAAGGTGTACCGGCAGCGCTCTTCATGGCACTATCACGGATTGTCGTCCGGGTCAATGCCCTCTGGCACCATGACCCGGCAAAGACGATCGAGGATGCCAATAACGTGATTACGCAGGACTCAAAAGCCGGCATGTTTGTCACGCTCTTCTATGGTACCCTGTCCGGGAAAGACCGTACCCTGACCTATGTCAATGCCGGGCACAATCCGCCTATTGTGTACCGGAGCGACGATGGATCGATGGAGGAACTCATGCCAACCGGGATCATCCTTGGCGCGGTGGAGCACCGGGAGTATACTTCCCGGACGATTGGTATCGGTCCCGGTGACGTGATAGTAATGTACACTGACGGGGTGACTGAAGCGACCAATCACCAGCTGGAGATGTTCGGTGAGGAGCGGCTGAGGACGATCATACAAGAGAACCCAACCCTGCCACCGAATGCAATCCTCGAAAAGATTCTTCACGGGGTCGAGAGTTTCAGCAGTGGCGAACCCCAATTCGATGACATTACCCTGATGGTGATAAAAGGCATATGAATCTCAAAAGATTTCCGGGTTGATGATATATTTGAGTCTCGACCGGGGTCGGGAAACAAGCCAGCACCTCTTTTTTATTGTGGATGCCGGTACCTGCCATCGTTACCGGGGATATCTTGTGTTTTGCTAATTCCAGTTTGGTTCTTCGTGATGTGTTTATGCGCAGGACCAGCTCCAACAATAATCATTTTGGATCTTTGCGATCAACAATAAGTGGGGTATACATCATCACCAAAATAGTATTCTTCTTCGAGTACAATCAATTTTACGGTCAATTATCAGCCATTTCCTAATTTTATGTAATATTTTGATGTACTTTTACCATCAAACGACAATGTATTGAGGAATACACTACAAACTCGCATTTCTGACTCGTCTTCATGCTACATTTTGGAGGGGGGTAATAATAATTTCTAAAAGTCGGTCCAAAAACATCCAGAATGTCCAACGTCCCCTCCACCAGATTTACAATAAACCGTTTGCTTTGTGAATTCACGGAACAACCCCCTCCGCAACAGCATAGATGGAAAGGTTCAGCATATGGTGTCCCCTTTCATATAGGAAAATCCTTGCAGGTTAAACAAAGACCACAGAGAATTTATTTGCGGATTATCCATTATGGTCAATTGAATATTCTCTTTGGGGTTATGTTATGGACACAACAGGTAACAGCGTTCTGAAAAAACCGGGACTCATCCTTGTCATCCTTATAGTGACCGTTATCCTTGGATGCATTGGCACTGCAGCAGCTGCAGATCTACCATCGAACCAGGTAAAAACGCAGGTGATCATGTACCTTGTCGGCAGCAATCTGGAATCGCAGGGGGGGACGGGGACTGATGACATCGTTGAAATTATAAACGGGTATGGGAATACCGATCCGAAAAATCTGGATGTTATTGTTGCCTTCGGAGGGGCGAATAAGACCGGATGGAAGGGGATGAAGATCGCGACCATGGATGACCTCAAACGGGATGGGCAGGACGGGAAATTCGGCAATGGCAATTATTTGTATTCCGATCCCTCTGCGGATATGGGTTCAGGACAGAGTTTTTCAAAATTCTTAAGCACAGCCA
>JAPKXU010000237.1 GCA_026394655.1 Methanoregula sp.
TCCTCGCACACCACATCGTATTTACCAATCCTCTGATAGACGGCAAAGAGCGCAGGGTACAGCGGGAGCACAGCTCCGAGAAAGATCGCTACAAATTCAATGTCCATGACAGGTCTCCCGCAGTGACGAGAGATCAAAAAAGAGTGGAGACTGGCTGGGGTCTCCACTCCCCCAGGGTCCCGTCAAAGGTAGGATTAGGCGAGGGCCGTAACTCCATCCGCCCAAGTCTCGATCTTGGCCAGGATGGCGTCGTCCGAATATGACGTGACACTGATCTGCTCGCGGGTGAGAGCGACATAATAGATCTCCCCGTTTTCATCGTGACACCGGATCGTTGCCGTGAAGGTGTCATTGTCCGGGTCGTGGATACACGTGCCGGCATGTGCGGTGGCAAGTTGTGCGTTTGCCATGATGACGGCAACACCCGCGTTAAAACCGGTTCTCGTGTTGTACTTGTCGGTCGTAATGCCGGCGTTCTTTGCTTCGGTGTCTTCCCACACCAGGCGGGCCCCATACGAGCGCTTGGTGATCGCGACTGCCGCCATTGCATCCCCGCCGACAGAATAGGCAGTGCAGTCAAACGGGTTGTCAGTGACGACCGCTTCGATGATGGTATCAAACGAAGCCGCATCAGCGATCGGATTTGCAAGTACGCGGGTTGCGGACTTGGTAATGGTCTGTTGTAAAAAATCTCCCATTGATTTGGTAGTCTCCTGCCTGAGGTGAACAGGCAATACACTATATTACTCGCAGTAATAAATAGTTGTTGTAAAATTACTTACAGTAATAGATATTATTTGAATGCATGTACACTTTGGGTGTGTGGATAATCACCGGTACACAAAAATATGCCCGGTGCGATGAGTGTCACCGAGAAAGAGCGCCGGTGTTTGTGCCTGCGGATGATGTTGCACCGGATTGATCCCGGCACTTGTTATTTTTTCCGGTTTATTTCTCCCCAGTCTCGGTGAACCGGTACATCCCCTTCGGCACCGTAATCTCAAACCGGGCGCCTTTGCCCGGTACACCGTTCTCGGTGATCGTGATGCCGGTGATAGACAGGATCTCCCGCATCAGGTATAACCCGAAACCCGTGTGCTTCCCGAAACCCTGTTTGAACAGGTGTTTTTTTGATTCGGCATCGATCCCGATACCATTGTCCTCACAGACCAGCGTCAGATCATCTTCGGATTTTTGGCAAAAAAACCGGACCGTGCTGACATGCTCCCCATGCCGGATCGCATTTTCCAGAAGATTGTAAAAGACCTTCGCGAGGAGCGGATCCGCATAGATCTCCACCGCGCCGGTGTTGACCTGAAGATCATACGGACATGCAGTCAGCTGGCTCTTTGCACTGATAATCAGATCGGAGACCTTCTGCCACTGTGGTGCCTGGACACCAATATCCTGGTATTCCCGGGTAAAATCGATCTGCCGGGTGATCCGTTCGGTTGCACCTTCTGCCTTGCGGGCGAATTCGATCAGCTCCGCATCTTTTGTGCTCTCTTCAATTATCTGCAGGAACATGCCGAGCGCGGTTATCTGGTTGAGGACATCGTGCCGGGTTACACTGTTGAGGATGTTGAGCTTTTTGTTGGCTGCGAGAACGGCATCCTCTGCCCGCTTGCGATCGGTGATATCGCGGCTGATGCCGATTACACCGATCAGCGTTCCGTCCGGTCCCCAATAGGGCGTCTTTAAGGTATCGATCAGTATTTTCCTGCCATCCGGATAGGTGATCCATTCCTCGTTGTGGCGGGGTTCGCCCAATTCCAGCATGCGTTTGTCATGCCCTCTGAAAAAGTCCGCGATTTCTTTATCGAAGAGGTCGTAGTCGGTCCTTCCGACAATCTCTTCTCTGGACTTTCCGACAAACTCGGCAAAGGGGGGATTGCAACCCAAATAAACCCCTTCTTTATCCTTGAAAAAGATGATGTCGGGAATGGAATCGAGGAGGGATTTGATCAAACCTGCCTGCCGCTTGATCTCTTCCTCCGCCTTCTTCTGGACGGTGATGTCCCAGTTCGTGCCGATCATGCGCAGGGGAATGCCTTCGGCATCGCGTTGCACGATAGCGAGGGCACGGAGGGTGTGGATGGTGCCGTCCGACCAGAGGACGCGGAACTCGGTGTCGAACTCCTTCTCTCCACGCAGCGCCTGCTGGATCTCTGCGTCACCCCGCTTCCGGTCTTCCGGGTGAAGTCCCGCCTGCCATGCCTCGTATGCACCGCCGAACTGTTCCCTTGTTATCCCGTAAAGGGCAAACATCTGGTCATCCCATGCCAGCGTGTTATTGATGACATCATAATCCCAGATGCCCACGCCGCCTGCCCGCGTGGCAAGCGACAGGCGATCGGAGAACTGAAGTAGTTCCCACTCCGCCCGCTTGCGTTCGGTGATGTCGATGACATATACCGTGAGCCCGATGACCTGGTGGGTCTCATCGTAAATCGGGCTGTACGTATCTTCCCAGATTTTCCGACCCAGCGCTTCATCCCCGTACTCTTCTGTCCGCGTGAAGTGCTCTCCCGCAAGCGCCCGCAGAAAATTTTGCTCTGCGTTCTTCCGGTCACGCTCATACCCGATAACTTCGAGCATATTCATGCCGGGTCTGATGTCCACCCCCCAGATCGCCTTCATCGTCTTTTTATGGGTGGCATTGAACGCAAGGTACCGGAAGTTCCTGTCAAGCGAGAAGATGATGACCGATTGCGGGCTCTCGATCATGGACCGGAGGAGGATCTCCGATTGCCTCAATTCCTCCTCTGCCCGCTTACGCTCAGTGACATCCCTCGTCACCCCGATGAGCACCTCTTTGCCGTTCCACAGCCCACGGGTAACCTTTGTTTCGACTTCGATGCGAGTGCCATCCTTTGCAAGAACGGGCACCGGGCAGGAGTCAACTGTCCCGGCAATCATTCCCTGCACATTCCGGAGTGCTTCATCCCGCCGCTCTGGTACATGCAACCGCAGGACATCGGTGCCGATAAGTTCCTCTGCTGTATACGACAGACGTTTCTGAACGGTATCATTTACCGCAAGGATACGCCCCTGCATGTCCAGCACAAAGACCATCTCATCGATCGAGTCAAAAAGGGTCTCGAGATTTTTGGCTGCTTTCTTTACTTCCTCTTCGGCAGCCAGCCTCTCTATCGTACTGCCAAGTTCCCGGGAAATAGAGATGAGCGTCTGTTTTTCATCTGGAGTGACCTTATGCCGTTTCGTGCTTGCGACATTCAGCGCACCAATTGCCACTCCTTTTGAGATCAGGGGAATGCTTGCCAGCGACTGGATCCCAAATGTCTTCGTTCGATCTTCTGCAATCTGTTCATAATTCTCAGTGATGATTGGTTCGTTGTTTAAGAACAGCGTATCATAGGGTTTCTTATCAATGGGTACCGTCTGGATTTCAGCAAGGATCCCCGGGGGAAGATTTTTGGAGTGGACGACGTTTGCTGTTCGTGTGGAATGATCCACCAGATAGATCCCCCCGGCATCAAAGTCCAGCAGGCGTAGCGATTCCGCAAGGATACTTTCGAAGAGCTCGTGAAGGTCATCTGCCTTGTTTGCCGTAGAGATAATATCATTGAGGATTGAAAGCGTTGCCGTCTGGCGTTGCAGTGCATTCTCCGCCTTTTTCCGGGAGACAGCAGCCTTGATCTTGTGCGAGAGTTCGGCAAACTGTACGCCGGGTTCACCGCTTTCCTGGAGATAGCCGTCAGCCCCCTCATTGAGTGCCTCGATCACCACCTCTTCACGCCCTTTTCCGGTAAAGATGATGAACGGCGTCTGATCTCCACGAGCCCGGACGACTTTTAAGAACTCGATACCATCCATCTCCGGCATCTGGTAGTCGGAGATGATTGCATCAACTCGCTCCCGTTCAAGCAACCGGAGTGCTTCGGGTGCGCTGGTTGCTGTCGTTACG
>JAPKXU010000105.1 GCA_026394655.1 Methanoregula sp.
GAATCTACGTTTGTATCAACCACCTTCCCGTATTGCGGGACGGGCTGTGGATTCAACCTGGTCGTAAAAGACAAGAAGGTTGTCGGTGTCGCTCCCTGGAACCGCAACCCTGTCAACGAGGGCAAGCTCTGCCCCACGGGTAACTATGCGTGGGAATTTGTGAACAACCCGGACCGGTTGACAACCCCGCTCATTAAGAAGGATGGCACGTTTGTCGACGCATATCCCATCCGCTACTGTGAGGACTCCACAACGAAGAACCCGGCATATGTCACGCCCGGGCAGCTCCCGCTCATGGCATTTGTCGAGGAACCGGAAGAGCGTGCCCGGCTCGCAAATACCGGCAGCGACATGATCTCCGAGAACGTGTTCAACCCAATGACAAAAGGCCATTAATTTTTACAGCAGTCACACGATCATACAAAATGTAGCGAGAATCAGCATGTCGGCAGTCATGGAATCCGGGAATTATGTGCTTTCTGCAACCCTCAAACAATTGCACATTCTGTACCGTGAGAACCGGAAACGCCCGGGAACACTTCTCCGCATCGGAATAAAACCCCGGTGGAATGCCGTGATCGGTTCCCGTAACGAATGCGGAATTGCCATAAACAGCGTCGACATCAATACACTGTACGGGACACAAGGGGAACCCACTATCCAGACCCTGCGCACGTTTCTCGGAAAACATCTCTTTACTCTCGCTGAACAGGGGATCCAGTCGCAGGACCCCCTTGAACGATCGATTGGCATTGCCTGCATGAGCGCCTTGTCCCAGAAATTTCTCGGGTGCACGGGTACACGCAGGCGCGGGTATCTCTCCCAATGCTGGAAGACCGGCGATGAGTTTGTTCGGGATTTCCCGACAATGTCACACGTAATAACTCCTGACGAAACCGTGGCGGTCGTAGGGTATGAAAGCCAGATTACCCCGCTTCGTACCTGGTGCCGCAAGCTCCACGTCATTCATGTCAATCCCCCTGAGACTCTTGAGAGCGTTCTGATCGATAATGAGTGTGCAGACCTCCCGTCCGCGATCGAATACCATGCGTCCGGTGACAGCGAGAGGATACTTGCCGCTGCCGATGTAGTACTGCTGAGTACGTCGACACTGGTGGACAACAGTTTTGAGCGCCATATGAGGTCGGCTAAGAATGCACGGCTTATCGGGATGTTT
Source organism: Methanoregula sp. (assembly GCA_026394655.1). Taxonomy (GTDB): domain Archaea; phylum Halobacteriota; class Methanomicrobia; order Methanomicrobiales; family Methanospirillaceae; genus Methanoregula. The sequence continues at coordinate 1,178 of JAPKXU010000105.1, forward strand.
GGTCTTGGGTCCTCGCTTATCCCGGATGCCTTTTTTGAACGCGGCGTAGATATGTTCTCATCGTTCCGTATTATCGATCCCGAGTCTTTTGTCATTGCCATGGAAAACGATTACGACATGGAACATTCCATGAAAACCGCACAGAAGCAGTACCTTATGATGCGGCCGGATGTTGTTTTCAGGGAATCCTCCAAGAGGGCAATTCCCCGGCATGTTGCTATTCCGGGCGGGCCCTGATATCCCTCATTCCGGCAGGCTTTTACTGGCTCCTTTTGATCACTATTTATTTTCCCATTACAAGTATAGTATAACCAGCAGAGGGAGGTGTCCATCATACCGAAAATCATGACAAAAATTTCATCAGGGCTCTATATCCCTTATGACCTCCTGAAAAAAGCGGGGATCGATGGAGAGGTGGAACTGGATCTGGCAGATGGCGAGATCCGGATAATTTCCCCTTTAAAAGGGAAAAGAAAGAAATCCCCCCGGAAAGCGTCATTTTTAGAGTGCATCGGAAGTCTTGACACCCCGGGAATTTTTGGGCGGGATCATGACATGTACCTCTATCATGAATAAATTCCCTGTTTTTGTCGATACAAGCGCATTTTATGCTTTGATTAACCGGTCTGATTGCGATCACGCTGCGGCAAAACTCTGTTTTGAATCTCTTCTCTAAGAGGAGATCCCCCTGATTACATCTAACTTTGTCCTGTCTGAAACCTATACCCTTATCCTGTACAGGATGGGACGATCTGCAGCAATCCGGATTACCGGGAGAATCCGGGAATCTTATGACATCGAACGGATATCAGAAGAAGATGAGAAAACTGCCTGGAAGATT
>JAPKXU010000189.1 GCA_026394655.1 Methanoregula sp.
ACGATAATCTGGATGAGCGGATTCAGAGAATTGCCAAAAACAAACAGGAGTTACTGGTAGTTCTCGAAAACCCGGAAGTTCCACTTCATAATAATGCAGCTGAGCTTGGAGCACGGGTGCAGGTACGAAAACGGGATGTGAGTCTGCACACCATCACCGCTGAAGGAACAAAAGCTCAAGATGTGTTTCTGACGATTGTTCAAACTGCAAAAAAACTTGGAGTAAACCCTATTGCCTATTTTCACGACCGATTTATTCAGTGTAATGCTATTGTTCGACTTGCAGTATTAATTCTTAAAATGGCTGGTGTGCCGCCACCCCCCGTGCCAATTTGTTAATTCTCCGCGTTCTAACTTTTCATCGTCAATGAGTTAGACTACTTGGTAGTTCTCAAAGCTGACCCGTGGTTTTCGAGAGGATACAAAAATAACGTGAAGACCTGGCACCCGGTCTCTCTTTTTGGCAGTTACTGCTCCGAATAATTTTTTAAGTCTATCTTTGTTGAACTCTTGGTTGTCGTGACTGTGAGGGATCTCGTTCAATCTGCTTCTGACCAATTCCGGTATGCCCCCGGTACCGCAGGGGGATGTGGGTCACTATCCCGCACCACAAAATGCACACAAAAAAACAAAATTATACAACACTATGCCACAATGTATATATTTATACAATACAATACCAGTGTATGCAGACCAAGATCCTCCTCGACGAGGAGCAGATGCCAAAACGGTGGTACAACGTTCAGGCGGAGCTAAAGACCCCGCTTGACCCGCCGCTTCACCCGCAGACCAAAAAACCGATCGGTCCGGATGACTTAAAAGCGATCTTCCCGATGGAATTAATCCGGCAGGAGGTCACAACCGAACGCTACATCGACATCCCGGCAGAAGTGCAGGATGTGTTGCGGCTCTGGAGACCAAGCCCGCTCTACCGGGCACACCGGCTTGAGAAATTCCTCAAAACCCCGGCGAAAATTTACTACAAGTGGGAGGGCGTGAGCCCGGCGGGAAGCCACAAACCGAACACTTCGGTCCCGCAGGCATACTACAACATGAAAGCCGGCGTAGAACGGATCGCCACGGAGACCGGCGCGGGGCAATGGGGCTCAGCCCTCGCGTTCGCGACGATGCTCTATGACCTTGAGTGCACCATCTACATGGTCCGGTCGAGTTACACGCAGAAACCGTACCGGAAATCGATGATGCAGGCATGGGGAGCGGAATGCATCCCAAGCCCGAGCACGAAGACGAAATGCGGGCAGGCAATGTTACAAAAAGATCCCGATACGCCGGGAAGTCTCGGCATGGCAATCTCCGAAGCGGTGGAAGATGCCGCAAGCCATGCGAACACCAACTATGCGTTGGGCTCGGTGTTAAACCATGTCTGCCTCCACCAGACCATCATCGGTCAGGAATGCCGGGAGCAGCTTGCCATGGTCGATGAGTACCCGGATGTGGTGATCGGCTGCGTGGGCGGGGGCTCGAACTTCGCCGGCATCGCGTTCCCGTTCGCAGGCGACATACTAACCGGTAAGCACAAGGATGTGGATCTCATCGGCGTGGAACCTGCGTCCTGCCCGACACTGACGAAAGGGCTGTACACGTACGACCTTGCGGACGAAGCCGGCTACACCCCGCTCCTCAAGATGTTCACGCTCGGGCATGACTTCGTCCCGCCATCCATCCATGCAGGAGGGCTCCGCTACCACGGGGATTCGCCTATTGTCTCCCGGCTGGTGCACGACGGTGTGATGCGGGCGGTCTCGTATCACCAGAGCGAGGTCTTTCTCGCAGCCCAGACGTTTGCCCGGACTGAAGGGATCATCGTCGCACCCGAAACCTCTCACGCGGTGAAAGGGGCGATCGATGAAGCGCTCAAATGTAAAAAGAGTGGGGAGAAAAAAACGATCCTCTTCAACTGTTCCGGGCACGGGAACTTCGATATGTCGGCGTATGATGCCTACTTCGCAGGCAAACTGGTGGACTTCGAGTATCCTGACGAGCTGATCAAGCAGGCAATCGGCAGGATCCCAAAGGTTCCCTGATATTTATTTACTTTTTTTATGAGACGCATTGGGCTTCTTATCAATCCGGTTGCCGGCATGGGAGGTCCGGTGGGGCTTAAAGGTACCGACAGAATGGCGGCAGAAGCCCGTGCCCGTGGGGCAGTGCCGCAAGCCAACCGGCGGGCGAAGACGACGCTCGAATTGCTTGCAGAGAACGACGGGCTGAGTTTTGTCACCTGCTCTGGTGCGATGGGAGAAGAGTGCTGCCGGGAAGCTCGGATCCGGAATTTCAATGTTGTCTACCAGTATGACGGTGAGAGTAGCGCGAAGGATACGCAACTCGCGGTCCGGCAGTTCCTCGCCACCGGTGTAGACCTAATCCTTTTCTGCGGCGGTGACGGCACCGCACGGGACATCGTTGGGGTAGTGGGACAGGCGGTGCCGGTCCTCGGGATCCCAGCCTGGGTAAAGATGTATTCCGCTGTCTTTGCCATCGACCCGAAGGCAGCGGCTGAGATTATTTCCGGCGAAGGAGCATTCATGCTGCGGGATGCGGAGGTGCTTGACGTGGATGAAGATGCCTACCGGGCGGGCGTCTTAAAGACGCAGATCTTCGGTATTGCCCGTGTCCCGGTTCTTGCAGGAATGATACAGCTCACAAAACAGGTATTTGAAGAATCTGATGAAGAGCGTGCGAAACAGGAGATTGCCCGGTTCATGAAGGAGGTGATGCTGCCGGACACCTTGTATATCCTCGGTGCCGGGACAACCACCGAAGCGATCGCCCGTCATATCGGTGTAGTGAAGACCCTTTTAGGTGTGGATGTCATAAAAAACGAGAAGTGTGTCGCACGGGACGTTGACGAGAAGACGCTCCTTGCCCTTGTGGATGGCGAGAGGGAAGTTCGGATTATCGTAAGCCCTATCGGTGCCCAGGGGTTTATTCTCGGTCGGGGAAACCAGCAGATCAGCGCAGCGCTTGTACGAAGAGTGGGAATTACAAACATTATCGTTGTCGGCACTCCGCATAAACTCCGTGACACTCCCACGCTCTATGTGGACACGGGAGATGCAGCGCTCAATGCGGAATTTGGCAACACCATCCTTGTCGTATCCAGTTACCACATGGCACAGCGCAAACGAATCTGGCAGCCGAAACCGGATCAATGAAGCAGACACGTCCCTTTTACCGTATAACTGCAACCGTAACGCGACAGTAAAAAACATGCGATCATGGGGTATCTGTTTGGGGTATCTGGCTCGCATGTGACAATTGCGAATGCGATCGTCACGTTCCCCGCTGTTCTGTGTAATATCAAAGAAACAGGAATGAAAACGGTCTAGCCGGTTTCATTGGGAAAAAGGGACGGAGTTATTGGGTGGGTACTTTGGGGGGTTTTAACATCGCATATGCAATCACGAGCCCGATCACAGCAAGCACCAGCACGAATGGGAACACCCCAAGATACGATCCGCTCGACGTCTTGATGAACCCGGCAAGCTGGGGTCCGGCGATTGCCCCGGCGCCATATGCAAGGAAGATCACCCCATAACACCGGGGATAGTCGCAGGTGCCAAAGTAGCTCCCACAGGCAGTCGGGGCGATTGCAAGCCAGCCCCCGAGGCAGCCCCAGAGGACAACGAAGGTGATGAGATAGACCGGCACCGTCGGGATCTGCCAGATCAGGAGTGAGACCAGCCCGATCAGGACAAACGAGACCATAACCGTGTTTCTTGGCGTCAGCTTGTCGGTGAGCGCGCCAAAGACCGGACGCCCGAACCCGTTGAAGATTGCAAAGATCCCGACAAGAACCGTCGCAAGTCCGGTCTCGATGCCCACGTCAGTACCTACCGGCTTTGCGATCGAGATCGCCATCAGCCCGGCAAGACAGCCGATGAAAAAGCACACCCAGAGCGCATAGAACGAAGTGGTCGAGAGCATCTTTGCACGCGTGAACTCACAGGTCTTGTGCTCACCGGGCTTTGGCGCCGGGGGCGTCCAGCCACGGGGCACCCAACCGGCTCGGGGAAATCTCAACGGCAGGGCGAGTACATCACATAGAGCATCGGGACAGAGGTCGCAAACGAAGCAAGGAGCCAGCCAAGCCCGGTCAATACCCCGCCGAGAATGGTGATGTTCCGCGGTCCGTACTTCTCGATGTACTTTCCTGTGAGCGGCATCGCGATCGCGAAGAATGCCAAAAAGACCGAGAACGGCAGCAGGATATCATTTGCCGTGACTGCCTGACCAAGGTTTTTTGTGAAGTAGTTTGTCAGCGGTGCGACAAAGACGCTCCACGAGTAGATCGTACCGAGGCACAAGTTGATGATCATGCCGAGGATGACAAGGATCCAGCGGCTTTTTTCCGGTTCCATCCCGAACAATGTATCAGAGACTGTATCTGTCATATCTTCTCCTTTTCATGAACTGGTCTTTCGTCCCGTGCAGCAACGGTAAATGCAGCCGCGTGCCGGCTGGGAAAAATTTGTGGATCTGATATTGCCTACTCATCGAGAGTGGAAATATCGCCCGGATCAATGCCGAGTTCTTTCGCTTTTAACACCCTCCGCATGATCTTGCCGCTCCGGGTCTTCGGGAGTTTGTCGACATATTCGATCTCATGCGGCACAGCGATCGGACCGAGAGTTACCCGCACATGGTAGATAAGATCAGACGTGAGCTTATCGCTTGGTGTGTTCCCCACCCGGAGGATGACGAATGCCTTGATCAGGTTCCCTTTCAGCGTGTCTGGTTTTCCTATCACCGCAGACTCTGCCACTGCGTGATGGGAGACCAGTGCGCTCTCGACTTCTGCGGTGCCGATGTTGTGCCCGGCAACGATGATGATATCGTCAGCCCGCCCGATCACCATGATGTTGCCGTCCTTGCCTTTGACCGCAAGGTCCCCGGCTGCGTAACAACCCTTGATGGTCTCCCAGTATTTCCGGTACCGCTCGTCATTCTTGTAGACCGTGCGCAGCATCGCGGGCCAGGGTTTTTTGACCACGAGAAAACCCCCGGTGCCCGGGCGGACTGAAGTACCGTCCTTATCGACAACATCCACTTCCACGCCCGGGATCGCTTTGCCGGCAAAACCCGGGCGCATCGGCTCCCCGATCATTGTCGTGATCATCTGCATGCCGGTCTCGGTCTGCCACCACGTATCCACGATCGGGCACCGGTCCTTCCCAATCACCTTGTAGTACCACTCAAACGCCTCCGGGTTGAGCGGTTCGCCCACCGAGCCGATGACGCGCAGGGAACTCAGGTCGTACTTGTTGGGCCAGACTTCGCCCAGTTTCATGAACGTCCGGATTGCAGTCGGTGCGGTATAGAAGACATTGATCCGCTGCTCTTCGATCAGTTTCCACCAGATGCCGGCGTCCGGGTAGTCGGGGGTTAGTTCGGACAAGAAGACCGTGGCGCCAACAGCGAGCGGACCATAGACGATGTAGCTGTGCCCGGTAATCCAGCCGGGGTCGGCGGTGCACCAGTAGATGTCGCGCTCTTTTAAGTCGAAGACGTACTTGCTCGTGTAATAAGTCCCGACCATGTACCCGGCGCAGGTATGCAAAACCCCTTTCGGTGTGCCAGTTGAACCGCTCGTGTAGAGGATGAAGAGCGGGTCTTCCGCGTCCATGACCTCCGGCTCGCATATCGCGGGGACGTCCTCCATGATCCCGTAGAAGTCAAGTTCGAAGTCGGCACGGATAGTGACCGGTTGATCTTTTCGTCTCCGGTGGATGATCACATGCTCCACGCTCGGGGCATTGTCGATCGCTTCCTGGACGATCGTGATGAGCGGGATCGCTTTCCCGCGGCGGATGGAGATATCTGACGTGATCACGATCTTCGCTTCGGCGTCCGTGATCCGCATGTTCAGCGCCGTCATGCCGAAACCGGCAAAGACCACGCTGTGCACCGCGCCGATACGGGCGCATGCCAGCATCGCGATCACCTGTTCGGGGATCATCGGCATGTAGATACAGACGCGATCGCCTTTCTGCACGCCGAGCTTCTTCAACCCGTTCGCAAACCGCATGACCTCAGTGAGGAGCTGCTGGTACGTGTAGACGCGTTCCGCCCCGTCCTCCCCTCTCCAGATCAGCGCGGCTTTGTTCCGGCGGTCAGACTTCACGTGGCGATCGAGGCAGTTGGCAGTGATGTTGAGTTTGGCGTTTACGAACCATTTCGCGTAGGGGTAGTTCCAGTCAAGAACGGTGTCCCACGGACGTATCCATTCAAGATCCTTTGCAATACCACTCCAGAATAATTCCGGATCCTTCTGGAACCGATCATACGCCTTCTTATAATCACCGATCCAGGAGTTGTTTTTGTATTCAGCAGCAGGTCGATAATACTTGGCATGCTCTACCAGCTTGACGTCAAAGTCCTCGGTCATGTCTGCACCTATTTTACATTATTAATCATGAGAATGTGGCTATATAAAAATTTACGTGGGCAGGCACTCTCTCTGATTATTGAAAAATGCCACAACCAGTTTCTGGCACTGCATCATGGTCTGACCACCAGCCTGCCACTAAGATGATGGAACTAAAAAAGGTACATGACTTCCCGGTTACGCAAGTTCACGGTATCAAAAAGAAAAACGGTGCAGATGTTTGCGCAGGAACCGCCGATGAGCCCATGACGTCACAAGCATACGTGATGAAAATGCTGCGAGGCATTTTCATACGAAAGAATCCTGTAAAAAAAATACAATAAACATTATCTATCGAGTATCTCAATATTGTATCAATGCTGGAAAATATGAACGGGTGTATGCTCGTTGCGGCTGTCGGTGATGCGCTCGGTATGCCGAACGAGAGTACGACGCCTACCATAAACAAGATGCGGTACGGGTACCGCAAAGCATACCGGGGACATCCCAACGATGGACTCAGTGCAGGACAATTCACTGACGACACGCAGATGATGATCCTCATCGGCACGCTCCTCGCGGATGGCAGGTACACGGATGAACGCTATGCGCTTGCGTTAAAGGAGTTCTATCTCCGTGAAGCACTGCGGTTCCCGGATGGTTCTGTTGCAGTTGCGTGTGGTCATCTGGTAAAAGATGAGCATTCACCGAGCGGTGTGAAATCCACCACTGCCGGTTGTCTCCCTGTCGCTCTCCCGTTCGCCCTTGCGTACCCGGATCTTAATGAAGGGACTGAACGGGCAGTACGGGCATGCAATGTCACGCACACGCACCCGGCTGCCCACGCGGCAGTCTCGACGGTTGTCACCCTCCTGTATTACGCGCTGCACGGGATGCCGGACCCGATCGCAAAGGCACAACAGCGGGCACGCAACGAGGATGATCTTCTTGGCAGCAAGATCCGGACTGCGCTTGTCCTTGAGAAAGAAGGCATGGAAACGGAGACCGCTCTTTTGAAGATCGGTAATGACGTCTCGCTCTTCCAGACCCTGCCCATCGCGTTCTTCCTGATCAGCCGGTACTCTCAACCCGCCGATCTGTTGACGGTTGCTGCAAATGTCGGGGGAAATACCGATACGATTGGGTTCCTCTGCGGGGCATACCTCGGGGCGACAAAAGGGATGGGCGCGATCCCGGAAGATCTCTTAACCCCTCTCGAAGACCGGCAGCGGATCGAACTGCTTGCCCAGCGGATAAATGGCGCCTACGACCGGAAGCTGAAAATGCCGGATCAATAACTGACAATCACCAAAAAAAAGAAATTTTTCCGGCATACGGCTCTCCTTTTCATTTTTATCCCCCATCCAGACTTTTTTTCGGATCATTTACAATAAACAAAAAGCGGAGACTGAACGGCAGGGACAAAAATGCAGGTACAGAATGACGGGGACAACACGCAGAGCCATAAACAGGGAAATAGAAAAGGCTGATCCGGGGGCATCTCCTTAAAAAAGGTTAAGTTTTCGCAATGGAATATCCTCTTATGAAAGTTGCGATTATCGGGGCATCCGGTTATGCCGGTGGCGAACTGATCCGCCTCCTGTACCATCACTCCGCAGCACACGTCGTTTATGCTACGTCGCGGAAACTTGCAGGAACCCCCCTTGATCAGATCCATCCCCAGTTAAAGGGATTCACCGATCTCAGTTTTACAAACCCGGAGACGGATGCGATCGATGCCGATGTGGCGTTCCTTGCCGTGCCCCACACGGCGGCGATGCTCTATGCCGGAAAACTTCTTTCGCGGGGCATCAGGGTCATCGATCTCAGCGCCGACTACCGGCTCCCAAAAAAGATCTACGAGGAGACGTATGGGGTTACCCATTCGGATTATTTCCCTGCCCCGTACGGGATCCCCGAGCTGCACCGGAAGGAGTGCATCAACGCAAAGTTCGTAGCAAACCCCGGTTGTTTCCCCACCGGCGCCACGCTCGCCGCTGCACCGCTGGCGAAATATGCCAACACCGTGATCTTCGATTCAAAGACCGGTGTCAGCGGAGCCGGGGATAACCCATCAGCCACTACGCACTACCCGAACGTGGGCGACAATGTCGGTGCATACAAATGGACGAGCCACCGGCACCTTGCGGAGATGAAACAGGAACTGGCATGGCTCGGCTCGAAAGCGAAATGCTACTTCACCCCCCATCTTGTCCCGGTGAACCGGGGGATCCTCACCACCGCTCATATCCTCGTCAACGAACCGATGGAGACAAAAGAGGTCGAAAAACTGTACCGGGATTTCTACAAAAACGAATATTTTGTCCGGTACCAGAAACCCATCCTTGCCGCAGTCCGGGGCAGCAACTTCTGCGACCTGATGGTCGAGAGCGAAGGTCTGCGTGTGGTCGTGGTATCAGCGATCGACAACCTCGTGAAAGGTGCGAGCGGACAAGCGATCCAGAACATGAACCTGATGTGCGGCTTTAAAGAGAACGACGGGCTTACCAACGCCGGGATGCTGCCGTAGAGGGTGTTATGATGCTCGTCCGCGATACCATGACAAAAGACCCGGTCACCTGTGCTGCCACAGCGCCGCTCCGTGAAGCAGTCGCGCTGATGAAAAAGCACCACATCGGCGGGCTACCCGTTATGGAAGGAGAAAAACTCGTCGGGATCATCACGGAGTCCGACATCATCGCGCAACTTGAGACCGGGCGGATATCGGACGACCTCTGGCTCCCCTCTCCCTTAGAAGTAATCGAGTTGCCAGTCCGTGAATTCATCAACTGGGAGAAGACGAAGCACGCGCTTACAAATATCGGCGATATCCCAGTAAAAAAGGTGATGACCCACCGTGTTATCACGGTCACAGAAGATATGGATATCGAAGAAGCCGCCGCACTCATGTTAAAGGAACACATCGTCCGGCTGCCGGTTATCCGGGGAAAAGCACTCGTGGGCATCCTGACACGGGCGGATATCGTGCAGGCAGTGGGTGCATCTTATACAACATAAACGGATGGTGAAAAGATGAAGACGAAGACAAAGGCAAAAACAAAAACCGGGACAAAAAGCATCTGTGCGGTAAAAGGGGTCACTGCCTCCGGTATGAAAGAGGGCAAGTACGGGCTCGCGCTCATCAAGGCAAGCGGGACCGCTGCCGGTGTATTCACTGAGAACCTTGTGAAAGCAGCTCCTATTGAACTCATGCGAAAGCAGATCCGGCGGGGAAGGCTGGACGCGATCATTGCTAACAGCGGGTGTGCGAATGCGTATACCGGGCAGAGAGGGTACGAGGATGCCATTGCGATGACGGAGTTTGCCGGTTCCGCTCTGGGTGTGGACGCCCGGTGCGTGGGTGTCGCAAGCACCGGCGTGATCGGGAGGTATCTCGATCTCCCGCTTGTCCGGCGCCAGTGTGCAGAGACTGCCCTGAAACTTGAGCGCAGCCCCGCTGCGGAAGACCTGGCAGCTCAGGCGATCATGACAACGGACACGTTCCCCAAACATGCGCTCGTAGAGACTGAGACATTTTCTGTTGGGGGGATCGCCAAAGGGAGCGGCATGATCGCACCAATGATGGGGACGATGATCGCGTTTCTCTATACTGATGCAGAGATCGGAGAAAAACTTCTTGCCGGGTCGCTGAAACTTGCCACCCGGCGGACGTTCAACCGCGTGGTTGTTGACGGGGATACGAGCACGAACGATATCGCGCTCTGCACGGCAACCGGCGAGGCGGGGAAAATAAATGCGAACGAGTTCTCTGCCGCCATCGAAGAGTGCTGCCGCCTGCTCGCCCGGCAGATCGCTGCCGATGGCGAAGGTGCGACGAAGCTGCTCGAGGTCACCGTGAAAGGAGCTCCACGGGAAGATGCGGCGGCAAAAGTTGCACGGGTCATCATCGAGTCGCCGCTCGTGAAGACGGCGGTATATGGCGAAGACCCGAACTGGGGGCGTGTTGTGGCAGCAGCCGGGCGTGCGGGAGTGAAGTTCGATCCATCTGCAATATCGCTCTCGATCAGTGACGGCACCACACGGTACCCGCTCGTTATCGTTGGCGAAATCTGTGCAGACTTAAAGAAGGCAAAAGAAGCGATGCACGGCAAACGGGTAATCTTCGAATTGGATCTCGCATCCGGGGATGCGGAAGCAACAGCGTGGGGCTGCGATCTTACCGAGCGGTATGTCGAGATCAACGGGAGGTACACCACATGATGAAGCGGGAAGACGTGCTCATCGAAGCCCTGCCGTACATCCAGCAGTTCCACGGCAAAACCTTCGTGATTAAACTCGGCGGGCACGCGATGGTCGATCCCGTCGTCCTCGAGAATGCGATCAGGGATGCGGTGCTCCTGCACTACGTTGGTATCCGGGTGGTGCTGGTTCATGGCGGGGGACCGGAAATATCCGAGAAGATGAAGGCACTGGGGAAGGAGTCCGTGTTCGTGGGTGGGCTGCGGGTGACCGACCAGGAGACGCTTGAGATCGCCCAGATGGTGCTTGTAGGAAAGATCAACAGCGGGATCGTCTCGTTGATCGCAAAATGCGGGGCACGGGGTGTCGGGCTATCGGGGAGCGGCGGGAACCTGATCATCGCAAAGAAGATGGAACCCCAGCGGGTGAATGTCAAGGGTGTGGAGAAGGAAGTGGATCTCGGGCATGTCGGCGAGATCGAGATTATCGACCCGGCGATCCTCAACACCCTGCTCGAACAGAATTACATCCCGGTGATCTCACCGATTGCGATCGATCGTTCGGGCGGGAGCCTGAACATCAACGCGGATACGGCAGCGGGGGATATCGCGGTGGCGCTCAAGGCGTTCAAGCTGATCAACATGACCGATGTCGATGGCGTCATGGATGCAAAACGGACGCAGGTGTTCCACAAACTCACTGTCGATGAAGCGAATGTGATGCTCAAGTCAGGAGTAATCGGGGAAGGGATGATCCCCAAGGTGACATCCGTGATCCGGGCTGTCGAGAACGGCGTCCAGTTTGCGCATATTATCAATGGCAACGTGGAGCATAATCTCATCCTCGAAATATTCACCCGCGATGGCGTGGGGACGATGATCTCCGTAAAATAATTTTATTCCTCATTTTTTCGACGTTCCGCACTCACAAGAGACGACCTAATCGTGCGTCTGATATTTGGTTTCACCCCGCTGGTCCCTATAAAAATGGCTCGCCTGTTTTCATGCCCGAAAGCTGGTAAATGTCACCGGCTCACCGGCGGTCCCCTTGATACCGGGCTGCCGTGCTTGGGATGGATACAATGTAATTTTTATCCTCACCGGATCAACACTTTAGCACAACATATTCCATCTTTCACGACAACCGGAGCCACAGAATGGACAGAACCCTGAAACTGACTGCTGCACTCGTGATCATTGTCGTTATCGGTTGTGCAACGATTTTCTTCACCGGCATATTAAATGGAAGTGCCGGTGTGAAAGGCGTGGATGACACGAGTTCGTCACAAAACCTGACGGTCTTCTTTTTTTATGGTGAGGAATGCCCGCATTGCCACAATGTGATGCCGCTTGTTGTCAATCTCTCAAAAAAATATCCATCAGTTGAGTTCCGCTACCTTGAGATCTGGCATGACCAGAAGAACCACGCAATATTTACCCGGATGAACGATGGCTTGAACGGGTCCTCTGCCAGCGTTCCTGAGGTGATCGTCGGGACTGTCATATTAACTGGTGAGCGGGAGATCCCGGATGGGCTGGAAGCAGCGATACAGGATCAATTAAAAAAAAAGACTTGAGTGACGCTGCCTTGCAGGGTGCAACAGGCAGTACGGCACCGGTATCCCCTGCAAATGTTTCCGGAAGGACCATCACCGGGTATTTTTTTTACGGCGACGGGTGCATCCATTGTGAAAACGTAAAGCCACTGCTTCAGGCACTCGCTGCAAAATATCCCTCCGTTGATATCCGGCAGATTGAGATCTACCACAACGCGACAAACCTTGCGACCTTCGCTTCGATGCAGCAGTATCACGGGATAGCAGGTAACGGTGTTCCGGTTCTTTTTATCGGCAACCGTGTTTTCGTCGGGGATGTCGAGATCAAAGGCAATCTCGAAGCTGCGATCCTTGAAGAGATACGAAGAGCAGCCTCCGGCACTAATGCCAGTGTTATCGTTACCCCCACTCCCGCTGTACCCATTCCGGAAACCCCTCGCATCACGCCCTCGTTTGTCATCGGTGCAGCGCTCATCGACAGTATCAATCCCTGTGCGTTCTCGGTACTGATCTTCCTCTTGATCTCCGTCGTCCCGATCCGAAACAAGCGACGCATTCTCGCGGTAGGGGGCTGTTATATCGCCGCCGTCTTTTCCCTGTACCTGTTATCCGGGCTGGGGCTCTTCTCGCTCGTGCGTCTCACCGGGATATCAACCATCCTTGCGTATCTTGGCGCGGTTGTGGCAATTGTGCTCGGGCTTGTGAGCGTGATCGACGTTATGCGGCACAAGGACGAGTTCCTGCTCGCCATTCCCGCATCGAGAAAGGAACAGATCGACCGCTTTATCCTGCGTGCCACACTTCCTGCTGCGTTCTTACTGGGCATCCTTGTCGGGCTTTTCGAACTGCCGTGCACCGGTGGGATCTACCTTGCGATTCTTGGGCTCGTGAGTACGAACTTCACGCTCGCTGAGGGGTTGCCCTACCTCATCCTCTACAACATTATCTTTGTCCTGCCGCTCGTCGTGATTCTCGTCCTTGTTGCATTCGGGCTGAACCCGGAGCGTGCCGATGCCTGGCGGGTCCGGCACCGGAGAGTGCTTCGCTTACTTGTCGGCATCGCGATGATCCTCTTAGGCGTGCTGATCTTTTCGGGAATATTTGGATGAGTGCGTGAGGTGATCCGGGCTTTTTTATGCCATAAAAATGTTGTAGACTCTGCGCGAAAGCTGGATCGTAAGATTTTTTCGGAATTTTTCTGCATTAAAACCTTGTAATACAAAATTTTATCTACTTTTTTGTATTACGATGCACTACACTTTCTACTTTTCAGGAATCACTCACCAACATCATTCTTTTTCGAAATTGGCTCGCACTTCAACTTCTCCAGCACCCGCACCACCGTCTGCCCTTTTTCAAATGCTTCCGCGAGCGCGGTCGGGTGATTTTTGATCCCGCCGTGCTCATCCATCCGGTTCGCGATGATGTTGTCGTAGTACTCGAATCCCGTGCCGTTGAAGAACGCGGTGATGGCAGGGAATGCAGCGTCGAATACATTGTCCCACGAGAGCCCGGCGGTGGAGATGAAGAGTCCCTTGTGCTGTTTGATGTGGTCGTTCGAGAAGTAGAGGGTCTTTAAAATAAATTTCCGTGCCCAGAGATATTGCCCCCGGTCGATCAGTCCTTTGAGCTCCGCTGTGATACCCATGCTGTAGATCGGTGAGGCGACCGCGATGCAATCGGCGGCGAGAATTTTGTCAAAGAGCATGATCGCATCGTCCTGCACGATGCACTCGCCGGTCTTGTGGCAGGAGTTGCAACCCTTGCAGGGCGTGTAATGGAGATCCCTGAGCACCACCTTCTCCACCGATGCGCCGGCTGCTCGTGTACCGTCAAGGAAACTGTCGAGAAGCGTTTCCGTGTTGCCATGCCGGTGCGGACTGCCGGAGATACCAAGAACGGTGACTGCCATCGCCATTCACGCTGCCAGTCGTTTTTTCAGTTCGGCGATCACGGTCTTTCCCAGTTTTTGTGCATCTGCCCGTGCGGTGGGGTGATGCTCGATCGCTCCCTTCTCGTCGACGCCGTTGATCATCAGGTAACTGATATCCGCATCTCTGACATCCGTGACGTGATAGAAACATTTGATTGCTGGCACTGATGCGTCAAAAACGCAATCCCAGTTCTGCCCGGCAGTTGCGAGGAAGAGACCGAGCCGTTTTCCTTTCCGTTCCGGGGGGACAACCGGGAGCTTGAGGACGTATTTTCGTGCCCGGAAGACCTGTGCCCGGTCAACGAGCGCCTTCACCTGAGCACAGAGCCCGAGGCAGAAGATGGGGGAGGAGATGATGATGCAGTCGGCATCGATGATCTTGTCGTGGACGATGTCCATGCCGTCCCGCTGGATGCATTTATTCAGCTTCTCGCACGCGTTGCACCCCCGGCAGGGATTGATATTGGCTTCCGTGAGCGCAATCTTCTCGATGGCGACTTCAGGCACTTCCCCCATCGATGCGAGCACCCAGTCGAGGAGCGTCTCGGAGTTCCCGTGCCGGCGCGGACTCCCCGCAAAGGCGAGGACTTTTATTGGCATAGTTGATTTCTTAGAGATTCATGGGGAAAAAAGATTGGGTTGGTGGTCGGTTATCAGTCTGCGCCGGAGCAGGTAAACCCGTACCCGTCGCTATCGGTACCTTCCTAATCGTGATTAGTACTAATCAGGATTAGGAAATTTATCGACCGGGATAAAAAAGCATTCTTAATTCGAGAGCAAATGGCAGAGATTTGGGATGCCTCCATTCCTTTTCCAACCCCTCTCACAAAAATGTAAACGTCTCTGGCACAAGCGTCTGGAGATCAACCACAACTGCCTGCGCCGGTGTCGGGTTCACGTTCATCTGTTTCTGGAACGCAGTCTGGGACTGCCAGGTACCCGCATTGATCCCGAGCACCCCGCGATAGGTTGTCAGCCCCTTGATATGGACATGCCCGGTATGCAAAATCTCCGGCAGCGGGTCGATGATCAGCCGGTCAGATCTTCCTGCAGCAATTGGCGTCTTCCGCCCGTACACCGGAGCAAGGTGCCGGCGCTGGAGCATCTCCATCATCATCTGCCCGCTCTCTTCATAGGACGCGCCGGGGATCTGCCCGATCATGTCATCGATTGACCGCCCGTGATACATCAGCACCCGCACACCCTGGAGGTTCACAAGCGCCGGGTTCTCGACGAGCATGCAGTTATCGGGAAACTTTTTCGTGAACTCTTCCGGGATCACCGGCTGGGGTTCTGCTCCCCGCACCACATCATGGTTGCCGGGCGAGACAATGATCTTGATCCGGTGCGGAATGGCGCTCAACAGCTCCCCGAACATATCATACTGCTCGTAGATGTTCTTGATCGAGAGTTCGCGCTCCTGTCCGGGATAGATCCCAATCCCATCAACAAGGTCTCCCGCGATTAAAATATAGGAGATGTCCGACTCTCTTAGCCAGTTGGCAAACTTGTCCCAGCAGTCAGGGAGGAACGTGTTGCTCCCTACGTGGACATCCGAGATAAAAGCCGCTTTCCCCGGCTTCTCACTCTTAAACGGGGTGTTATCAATCCGGATATCCGGGCGGTAGAGCGTATCTCCAAAGAAGATCTTCCCGTCATTCGAGAGTTTGCCCTTTACGCCGACCACCTCATCATGGACGAGCCGTTCGGCATCCAAAAAGACCGGGCGGTCCTTCCGGAAAAGTGCAGAGATATTCGCAGAGGTATCTTCCAGTTCGGCGATACGGTGCCCGTTCGTTGTCGTCTTGACCTCGGTAACCATCCCGATGATGGTACACTCCTCCTGCCGGTACCGGGGATTCCGGGTGAGCGCCTCGATCGGCATCGCGCTGCACCGGGTCCGGATCATCCCCCCGAGCCGGGTGAAGCGGTCCCGGAAATAAAAGAGATAATCTGCTGTCCCGTTCACGCCGCCCGATGTGCCCGGGCTGCCGCTTACCACCTCAACTGACGGGTCGCATAAAAACCGGGTCCCGTCCCGCGTGGCATTTAAGCCGGGCAGGTGGCGTGTTGAAACCACTATCGTGTCCTTTGGCACCTGAGCGATGATGCGCTCGATCAGATCCGGCTCGTCCTTCTCCAGGATGTATCGCACCACGTCGGGATGCACCTGCAGATTCGTCTCTAAAAACCGGATGGCGATCTGCTGGGCATCAAGCATGACTAGTACTAGATCACGGGAAAATATAGGCATTTATCCTTTCGCAGATCCCACTAAAATTAGCATACTCGGGATAACCCCGGCATCATTTCGTGGGAGAGCATTATCACCCAACGTAGAAGGGCGGACTGTTCAATGTACGATGTAATCCAGGTATTCACGCTCGCATTCGCTCTCGGTCTCACCGGGGCGCTGGCACCCGGTCCTACGTTTGTCGCCACGGTCAACGCCTCTATTGCCGGCGGCTGGACAACCGGACCAAAGGTGATGCTGGGGCACATGATCGCCGAGCTCGCCATCTTTATTTTAATCGTCTTCGGGCTCGCGACTGTTGCACTCCCGTACACACCGGTGATCACCGTCATCGGTGGAATTGCTCTTATTGCATTTGGTGCACTCACCCTCAGCGGCAGCCGGGGCGCATCCATACAGAACACATCGTCTGGCATCGTCACAAACCCGTACCTTGCCGGATTCGTCACGAGCCTTGCGAACCCGTACTTCTGGCTCTGGTGGCTCTCTATCGGGAGCGCGATGGTGATCGCCGGGCTCGAAGGCGGGATTGTCCTCGCCGGGATCTTCATGATCGGGCACTGGTGTGCAGATCTCGGATGGTACACGCTCGTCTCGTATGGCATCTCGCGGGGCACTGTGTTCCTATCAGACCGGACGTACCGGGTGATCATGGCGCTCTGCGGGATCTTTCTTCTCGTCTTCGGCGCATATTACCTCTCGCGTTTCTTTATGCCGGCATAAGCTGCAAAAGGGGGAGGTACAGGAAGAAAATGCAAATGATGCCAGGCGGTCTCATGCATATATCGGGATGGATACACCCGCGTAAAAACAGTGCAGCTTGTTACCACGGCAATTCCCGATGAGACCCACAACTACAACCTTATGGCGAAGAAAGCGAATGCTTTTTTCGTGCCAAATCCAATACAGAGCGCGAAGATATGGCAGATACCAACCAACCACGGGATATCCGCACGCTCATCTCGGATTTCCGTACAAGCAAGCACTGGGCGATCTCGCTCCTGCGTGACATCCTCTGGATGGTAGCTGTGGTAGCCGGGATCGCGCTCGCCCTGTACCTGGTCTGCGGGACATGGCCCGCTGTGGTCACCATCGAGTCCGGCAGTATGACCCCGCACATGAATGTGGGCGATCTCGTCATCGTCGTAGCCCCGGACCGGTTCGGAGCCCTCCAGACATGGGACGAGGGAAACGCATCCGGTTATAAAAAATACGATGATTACGGCGATGTGATCATCTATCGCCCCAACGGGATCACCGATTTCTGGGCATCCATTGGGGTGCTCCCCCTCTCAAAACAGCACCCGATCATCCACCGGGCGATGACATGGGTGGATGCCGGAGAATCACAACCCCTGTACCTGAATATCTACCGGGGCAACAACACGCCAACTGCATATCCTCCGCTCGTAACGAGCAACCAGACCCTGGCAGGGTACCGGATCCTGTATCCTGCCAATACAACATTGCCGGTAAATCTGACGCCGGGTATCCATGACGTCCCGATCAAGACGGCAACTGAGCGGCTCATCCTCCCGTCAGAATACGTCACGCCCGGCAGGGGTTATACCCTCTCGTCCGGCACGACAGCCTTGCATGGCGGCTACATCTCAAAGGGCGACAACAATCCGGCAAGCGACCAGGGATACTTATCCGTTGCCGGCGTGGGGGATATCCAACCCACGCAGAAGGACTGGGTGATCGGAAAAGCCTACTTCACCATCCCGCTCGTCGGGCTCCTCCCGCTCCACATCGTGGAAGTGATCATCGTTGTCATCATTCTTATGGTGATCCACGAACTGTACCTGCGGCGAAAGAAGGGGAAGCCGGAGAAACCGCAGCAGAAGTCCACAAAGAAACGGCGGTAGCCTCGCGATGACGCACACGGGTATCCCTCACCTTATCTCTGATGTGCGCGGAGGACACCGGCTCACCGGGCCGGAAGCCCTTCTCCTGATGAACGCACAAGGGCGGGACATCCTGCGGGTTGCGACAGCCGCGGACGAGATGCGGGAACAGCGGGTCGGTAACGTGGTCACGTACGTGAGAAACCAGAATCTGCACGTGACGAATATCTGCAAGAACCTCTGCGGGTTCTGCGGCTTTGGCAGGAATGCCGGGGACGAGGGCGTCTACTGCTGCGACAAGGTGGCGATCCAGGCTCAGGCACGGCTGGCGTACGAGCGCAACGTGACCGAGATATGCCTCCTCTCCGGTGTCCATCCCGCGTTCACGCTGGACACCTTCGTTGACCTGCTTCATTGGATACACGAAGCCGCGCCTGGTGTACATATCCATGCCTTCAGCCCGGACGAAGTTGCCCATGTGGCGGAGAAGAACGGCTGTTCAACCCGTGATGTGCTTCTGCTGCTTCAGGCGGAAGGGCTCGGAACCCTCCAGGGCACCGCAGCAGAAATCCTCGTGGATTCGGTCCGGGAGGTGATCTGCCCACGAAAGGTCAGAACTGCTGACTGGGTGCGGATCATCAAAGAATCTCACGGGATCGGGCTTCGCTCGACTGCGACCATCATGTACGGATCGTACGAGGCTGCAAAGGACCAGATTGAGC
Source organism: Methanoregula sp. (assembly GCA_026394655.1). Taxonomy (GTDB): domain Archaea; phylum Halobacteriota; class Methanomicrobia; order Methanomicrobiales; family Methanospirillaceae; genus Methanoregula. Next base: position 18,899 of record JAPKXU010000189.1, read on the forward strand.
ACCTCAACATCCTGCGGGAGATCCAAAATGAAACGCACGGGTTTACCGAACTCGTCACACTGCCGTATGTCCACACCAACACCCCGCTCTACCAGCAGGGGATCGCCCGCCCGGGACCCACCGGGCGTGAGGATATCCTGATGATCGCCGTGTCCCGGCTGTTCCTCGACAATATCGACAGCATCCAGGTGGCATGGGGCAAAGTCGGGCTCAAGATGACCCAGCTCGCCCTTCTTGCCGGGGCAAACGATCTGGCGGGCACGATGTTCACCGATGATGTGACCGGGGATGCGGGGGCATCGGGTTCCGATTATCTGGATCCCAAAGACATGGAACGCATAGTTTCAGATTTGGGACGGACGTTAAAGCAGCGGACGACGTTGTACGAGATCGTGTGAAAAGATAGGGGGAGGGATTTTTTAAAAGTGCCGTCATACCCCCGCTGGCACCGTCGAAAAAAAGTGAGAGATCAGAGGCGCTCCAGCGCCTGCCTGCCGGTCATGCCGGTTTTGATCCCGCGCCCAAGCGCCGACCGGTTCGCCTCCTTGACAATGCCCGTCAGGATATCGTCCGTGTCGTTGATGGAGGGACCGATCGCGGGACGCACTTTTGCCGCTGGATAACTGAATGAATCAAGTGCTGCCACATCGATGGCTCCACAGCCAACCAATCCCTTATCCGTCACCACAGCAACAATGTTCGCAGGACCGAGCGGGACAACAAACCCGTTTGCCTCTTTTGTGGTTAGTTTAACTTTTACCTGCTTCATAACACTCCTTTACTGATGGTTGGCGTGAAGGAATAAGAATCATGCGCCACGAAGAACAATAGTTTAACGTGGAGCGTGACACACATTAGCACGCTAAGGGTACGAAACGGAGAACTATGGACGCAAACCTGAAGAGACTGTTATCAGATGTCAAAGACGGTCACCGGCTCACTGAGGATGAGGCGTTGCACCTCTTTCATGTGCACACCCGGGACGTCTGGGATGTTGCCCGTGCCGCAGACGAAATGCGTGAACGGGCGGTCGGTGATGCCGTCACGTATGTCAGGAACCAGAACATCAACGTCACGAACCTCTGCGTGAATGCCTGCGGGTTCTGCGGTTTTTCAAAGAAGCCCGGCGATAACGGGATCTATTTTTATGACCGTGAAGCGATCCAGAAAAAAGCTGCGCTCGCACGCGAACGGCAGGTAACCGAGATCTGCACGGTGAGCGGGCTGCACCCGGCATTCACCGCACAGTCGTATATCGATGTCTACCGCTGGATCTGTGAAGCAGCGCCGGGCGTCCACCTCCATGCGAGTAACCCGATGGAGGTCGCATATGCGGCAAAGAAGAGCGGGATCTCCACAAAAGAAGTGCTTTCAATGATGAAAGCCGCCGGGCTCAGTTCTATGTGCGGGACAGCGGCGGAGATCCTAGTCGATGCTGTCCGGGAAAAGATCTGCCCGCAGAAGATTTCCACCGCCAAATGGGTGCGGATCATAAAAGAGGCGCATGGTCTTGGCATCCCGACAACTGCCACGATCATGTACGGGCACTGCGAGAGCGATGAAGACCGGGTGCAACACCTTGCAGTCCTCCGGGCAATACAGGATGAGACGCACGGGTTTTCCGAGTTTGTCCCGCTCTCGTTCATCCATATGAACACGCCCATCTACCAGAAAGGGCTGGCACGGGCGGGAGCAACCGGCAGGGAAGACCTCCTGATGGTCGCGGTTGCCCGCCTCTATCTTGACAACTTCAAAAACATTCAGGTATCGTGGGTAAAAGAAGGGATCAAGATGGCGCAGATGGGGCTCCTTGCCGGTGCAAATGATCTCGGCGGCACCATGTTCGAGGAGAGTATCTCAAAAGGCGCCGGTGCGACAAACACCGATTATCTTGACCCGGCGGAGATGCAGCGGGTAGCTGAGGATATCGGCAGGACGCTCGTGCGCCGGACGACGC
>JAPKXU010000210.1 GCA_026394655.1 Methanoregula sp.
TAAGTGGAAACCGGTAAGTGGAAACCGGTAAGTGGAAACCGGTAAGTGGAAACCGGTAAGTGGAAACCGGTAAGTGGAAACCGGTAAGTGGAAACCGGTAAGTGGAAACCGGTAAGTGTGTGATGTTACGTTCCCGGTGATCGCATTTTCATGTAATGCAGGGGAATCACAAAAGCCGAAACTATCGGGGCAAACCCCATTCGCCGGAGACTAACTGGGATTGGGGGAATTGTTGTTATCATTACTTTCAGGGCAAATGTTCAATTGCCGACCAGTATACGTTGCGATACTATTATCGAAAAGAAGCTCAGACGAAATTATCATGGCGGGAAAAATGAAATGCGAGTATTGTGAGAAGGAGGCTGTCGGGTACCAGGGGTTCGGGTGCTGTGCGGCGTATGTGTGCCTTGACCATGCCGATAACTTTGTACTCAATCTCAAGCCCGGGGAAAAACTAAGTTCAGGAGAATGTTACTTTGAGCGGTTTGAGACGACGGAATAAAAAGCATTTCACGTGAAGAGTCAAAGTTTCCATTACCGGGCATGCGATGATCCTTTGGCATAGCGAACCTTGTCAGGCTTTTTTAAAGGCGCCCTGCTTATACCAGATGACTCATGCGCAATTTCCGTTCCCCGCAGGATCATGTGCCCGGGTGGAAAGGCTCAACACATCGTAGACCGTTCCTTTTTGATGAGTAAGGGTCATAACATCGTAGACCCTCAAGGATATAGACCGCATTTCAATGCTCTTTCGGTAGAGCACAATGCGAGATATGGACGAAGAAGAACGAATCGTTCCAGCCCAGGTACCCGGATTGCTTCGGGCGCATTGGTACAATTGTCAGGTGAAATCCCCGGAACGTTCCAGATACATATTACAGAGTTCGAGGAGGGTTGATTCGTCATCAACATAGAGGATCCGGATTTTTTCTGCCATTACTCATTCGCTCCCTTCATCCGCCACATCCCCTTCGGCACGGTGATCTCGAACCGGGCGCCTTTGCCCGGAGTGCCATTCTCGGTAATCGTGATCCCGGTAATTTCGAGGATCTCACGGGAGAGGAACAGACCAAGACCGGTATGTTTGCCAAACCCTTTCCGGAAAAGTTTTTTCTTGTCCTCATCCGTAATTCCCACGCCATCATCTTCGACAATAATCGCAAGGCTCGTATCAGATCTCTGTGATGAGACCTGAATCGTCTTCATGTCTGCACCCCCATAGCGGAGTGCATTGTCGATCAAATTGTAGAAGACCTTCTCGAAAAGTTGATCGGCATACACCTCAAGATCACCGGGATGTGCCTCGATACGGACACCCCGCAAATGGAGGAGTGCCCTCGCATTTCTGATGCATTCGTTTACGTTCTGCCACATGGGCATTTTCACACCCAGGTTCTGGTAGTCTTTCGTGAACCGTATCTGGGTTTCGATGGTGTGTGCAATATTCTGTAGCTTTGTGATGTAATCTTCGATCTTCACGGGATCGTGAAGGATGTCCCGCGAGAGTTCAAGGTATCCATTCAATGCGAGCAACTGGTTGATGATATCATGCCGGGTGATACTCGACAACAGGTTCAGTTTCTTATTCGCGAGCGTCACCGCATCATGCAGCGCCTTCCTCTCGGTGATGTCTCGGGCAGCTCCCAGTGCTGCATATCTGCCTCTGAACGAAATGATAGACACGGCAAGTTCCGCATACCGCACAGACCCGTCTTTCATGACAATACGGATCTCGTATACATGTGGGACTTCTTCCCTCCGCAGTCTCCGTTCTGTAATATCTTGCACAAATGCCCGATCATCCGGATGAACAAGTGTGATAAAATCCATGGCAAGGAGTTCATCTTTTGAGTACCCGGTAATCCGGGAGATAAGAGAGTTGGCAAATACAAAACGATTCCCCTGGTAGATATAAATACCATCATGAACCTGTTCGGCAAGTAAACGGTATTGCTCCTCACTTTGTTTAAGCGCCTCTTCCGCCTGCTTGCGCTCGGTGATATCACGGACCACGCAGAATATCAGCTTATTCCCACTGAATACCGTAGCATTCGTGCTTATCTCAACACCTATTTTGTTACCATCCTTGCGGAGGTGCTGCGTCTCGAAATGGTCACCGGTTTCATCGACAGTCCGGATCATCTCCAGGATCTGCGCCCGTTCTATATGAGTGTCCCAGTCCCAAGCGTAAAGTTCCTTGATTTCTTCAGACGAGTACCCGAGCATGTCGGCAAACCGCCGGTTTGCGTCATATACCTTGCCGTTCTGATCCAGGATAACTATGCCATCTCTCGATTGTTCTATCAGGATTTTATATTTTGTCGATTCATCAGCAAGCGCCTTCTCCGCCCGCTTACGCTCGGTAATGTCCCGGATATGGGAAATCCAGATTCTCTTTTCCGCGAAATCCACAAGATGCCCACTTGATTCAACCGGAAATGTTGAGCCATCTTTACGGCAGAACCTTGTCTCAAAAAGAAATATTTTCTTTGTTTGTGCCTGACGGATAATATCACCAAGCTGTGAATGAAGTTCCGGTGGGACAATATCCGGGGGTCCCATGGTTAACAGTTCTTCCCGGCTGTACCCGAGCATGCGGCTCGCGACTAGGTTCGCGTCGATGAAAATGCCCGGTGCCCCATCTGTAGTGAGTGTGTGTAACATAATCGCGTCATTTGCCCAGTCGAATACGTTACGGAATTTCTCTTCGCTTTTTTAAGCGCGTCTTCCACTTGTTTGCGTTCGGCAATATCGACAAAGGATTCTATCAGTACTTCCTTTCCTCGCAGAATTGTGGAGATAACACTCTTTATAATGGGTATCTTCTTCCCTTGGCGGGTGAGCAGGATTCGCTCAGAGGAATCCACTGTTTGCTTAAGGTCTGTAACTGGACACTTGCCTGATTCTGCAGGACAGATAAACCGGTGACATACCGATCCTGTAACAATATCACTGGTCCCCCCAATCATTTCAAGAGCTTTTTTATTGGCGTCAAGGATCGTATGGGTCTGTGCATCGATGATGATGACGCCAAACTGCATCGAGTGGATGATGGCGCGGAATCTCTCCTCGCTTTCCCGCAGGACTTCCTCTGCCCGCTTGCGTTCGATCTCTGCGGCAGCTTTCACCGCGATAATGTTCATGATCTCCTGCACTGCAGGGGAAGGTTTGATCGGGCTCCGGAAAAGTGCACAGAGAATCCCAATCACCTCCCCCGCGGAATTTCGCAGGGGAGTGCCCATGTATCCCCGTATATTGAGAAGAACGAGGCTTTTACTCACCGGGAAGATCTGGATGACATTGTCCGGAAACTGACAGAACCCCTTTTCCGCGACATTTTCGCAGGGGCTTCCTTTGAGGGTATAGGAGAAATCAGTGACCGCCTTTCCGTCAAGGAGCATGGATAATACCTTTACCGTCTGCCTGTCAGGCTGGATCTCCCCGACCATGACACATTCAGCTCCCAGCCAGGAACTGACATTTTCTGAAATTTTCTGGAGCGAGTTTAGCCCGGTTGTGCCGACCATGCTCCTGACCATAGTCTGGAAGGCAGACTCCGTAATCTTGCGTTCGGTGATGTCCTGAACGGTAGAATAAATGTGAGGCTTTCCTCTAATCAGGATAATACTGGATGAAAACAAACAGCTCCGGATCTCTCCGGTTTTTATCCGGCACGATATTTCAAAATCATGAACGATCCGCTGATTACGGAGGGAGGTGACCAACCGTTTATATTCATCATTATCGGCAAAAATCCCCAATGCCTCTGACGTTTTACCAATCACTTCGTTTCGGGAATATCCGGTATTTTTTAAAAAGGCGTCATTGACATCAACGAACGTTCCATCTATTGCAGATACAAGCGTGAGCGCAACCGGGCTGCTGGCAAAGACAGTGGCAAATTTATTTTCTGACTCGCGCACGAGTTCTTCAGCTTGTTTCCGCGGAGTGATATCATCGATCTGTGCAAGGTAGTGGCGCAGCGTTCCATCCGGGTTCCGTATCGTTGTTACGTTAAGGGATGCCCATAGGGTACTGCCATCTTTTTTGACATACCGTTTTTCCGTACTATAGACGGGAATACTGCCAGATCCCAGCGCTTTGATGCCTTCAATATCAAAAGGGAGATCATCAGGGTGGGTGATGTCCTTAAAGGACATCTTTTTAAATTCCTCTTCCGTGTATCCCATCATCGATACCCATGCCGGATTAACAAGCAGGAACCGTAAATCCGGTGAGGCGAGCGTCATACCAATCGCACTGTTCAGAAAGATCTTCCTGAGATTCTCTTCACTGGCCCGGAGCTCATCGTTCTTCTTTAATAATTCAATCTCGGTCTTTTTGCGATTGGTAACATCCTTGAATAATCCCCGGGTATATTGCGGCTGCCCATCCACCATTTTGCAGTCCGCTATACCCTCAACATATACCTTCTTCCCGTCCCGGGCGCTGAATACCGCATCGATGATTCCTACGTTCTCACCAGACATCACTCGTTGGAAGGTCTCCATGCAGTGCTGAAGACTTTCCTTGGCGATGATATCGAATATGGTAAGATTCGGGAGATCCTGTTCTTCATAACCGAGCGTATCCAGCCATTTTTTATTGACAAAGAAAAAATGACCATCCGGTGCAACACTCTGGATCAGGTCATTTGCATTCTGCAGATCATGGTATCGCTGCTCCTTCTCGGCAAGGGTAATGAGGGTTCGCTTCATCTGGACTGATTGTCGGATTATACTCAGGAGTTCCTTATAGAGGATCCCTGCCTCACCCTCCTTGTGGAGATAAAAATTCGCCCCGTTGTTCAGGGCTTCAATAACGACCTCTTCCCGGCTTCTCCCGGTGAAAAAGATAAACGGGATGGTTTTATCAACGGCTCTGACCCGTTTTAAAAATTCGATGCCATCAATTTCCGGCATCAGGTAATCAGACACAATGACATCATAGTTTTTTTTATTGAGATTATTGAGTGCTTCAGGGGCAGATAAAACGACGTCAACAGACAATTCACCACTCTGCTCAAGAAATATTTTTTCTATCTCAAGTAAGGCAGGTTCATCATCCGCACAGAGAACCCGGATTTTTTCTGCCATATTACAACCATAACTGCTATCTAGCATATACCTTCTCATAGTCCTATATTATTCCGGATCCCTTTGCCAGTCGAAGTTCCAGCTTCGACTATTATCAAAATATTGAAGGGGGTTTGTGATAATCCGTTCGGCATAGTGCACCATCATTTCTGACACAGGTTCCCCGGCAGTCTTTTCATCTGATTTATTCTCAACCGGTGCATCATACACATTTACGTTCACCCAGCTGGGAATGTACACGTATCACTGCCCGGTTCACCCGTCATGTAGCCGGTCTGGAAACATTCTAGTCCCTCAAGATCGTATCTGGTAAGGTATACCTTACATCTTCAGAAATCATGCCCGGACGATGCCGGGGGACAGTCCTATTCCATGGTAGAGAACCAAACAACAGACAATGTCACACAACCCATCAAAAAGGGCATAGACTACAAATGGATTGTACTCTCGATTACGACCATCGAAATGTTCATGGTCTCCGTGAATGGGAGCATCACCCTCATCTCGCTGCCTGCGATCTTCAATGGCATCAATATCGACCCGCTCACCTCATTCCAGTACCTGATCTGGGTGCTGATGGGCTACAGTCTCGTCACTGCAACCCTGCTCCTCAGTTTCGGGCGACTCTCGGATATGTACGGGAGGGTGAAACTCTACAATATCGGGTTTGCTATCTTCACCCTCGGATCCATCCTGCTATTTCTCACCCCGGACAAAGGAGACGCCGGTGCCCTTGAGCTGATTGTATTTCGTCTCGTCCAGGCTGTGGGTGCGTCATTCACCTTCTCCAACAGCGCGGCAATCCTCACCGATGCATTCCCGCCGAATGAACGGGGCAAGGCGCTGGGACTGAACATGATGGCATTTTTATCGGGTCAGTTCATGGGTCTCATCCTCGGCGGGATTCTCGCGTTTTACAACTGGCGGTACGTGTTTCTTGTCAGTGTGCCGGTCGGCATCCTGGGCACAATCTGGGCATTTTTGAAACTCAGGGAGACTACGTTGCCGCAACGGGCCCGGAAGATAGATGTGTGGGGCAACATCACCTTTGTCGGCGGGTTGACCATCTTTTTGGTCGGGATCACGTATGCGCTGCTCCCATACGGGAATGACCCGATGGGATGGGGCAGTCCATGGGTTCTCGCGTCGATGTTTATCGGCATCCTCCTCCTTGTCGCATTCCCGTTCATCGAAAATCGCGTCGAAGACCCGATGTTCCGGCTCAGCCTTTTCAAAATCAGGATATTCTCTCTTGCTAACACCGCCGGATTTTTGGGCGCACTTGCCCGTGGCGGCATGATGTTTCTCCTGATCATGCTGTTGCAGGGCATCTGGCTGCCGCTCCATGGTTACAGCTACGAATCGACACCGTTCTGGGCGGGGGTATTCATGCTGCCGCTCACCGCCGGGTTTGTGATCATGGGTCCACTCTCGGGTTGGCTATCTGACAAGTACGGTCCCCGCTGGTTCGTCACGTCCGGGATGCTCCTTATTGCCCTTTCGTTTTTGATCCTCGCAATGCTGCCTTATACTTTTGATTATCCCATCTTCGCGGTTGCACTCCTCATCATGGGTCTTGGGAACGGCATGTTCGGTGCACCGAACATCGCAGCAATCATGAATTCCGTGCCTCCCGAGGACCGGGGTGTAGCATCTAGCATGAGGTCGATGCTGCAGAACAGCGGGATGGTCGTCTCCATGGCACTGTTTTTTACCATTGTCATCGTCAGCCTGACGCACCTGTTTCCCCCGGAACTCGCAACATCGCTCACAACTGCCGGTGCCGCCGAATTGATCGTTCCCATGAGCGCAATTCCGCCGACAGGAGCTTTGTTTGCCGCATTTTTGGGATACAACCCGGTCCATGCAATCCTTGTCACGTTACCCCAGTCGGTGGTTGCTGCGATCAGCCCGGCGACCATAACGACCCTGACCGGCACGACATGGTTCCCGACAACACTTGCGAAGGCATTTATGCCATCGCTCAGGATCTCATTCTACATCGGCGCCCTGCTGTCGATTATCGCCGCGATATTGTCCGCCATGACCGGTTCAAGGTTCGTTCACGAGATCCATGGAAAGCCGGAGGGGAAATCCGGCAAAATACCAGAATCACCGGATAATCCGGATTGGGATATTGTTGAATAATCTACCGCCATTGTAGATGGATGATATCACTAAATCCTTTTCACAAGCTTCCTTTTGTGGAAAATCTTCGCGCCCCCGTTGAACACCAGTATCTTGGGTATGTGCACAAGCATATCCATTAACGGCGGATAGACTGCTTCGCCATTCGGTGTTGCACGAAACAGATGTACAAGGTGTCTAAACTGGAGGAGATCTCTTCCTCTCCGGATGGGGCTCACCGAACCAGGCAGCGGCTGTTGCGAATATCTTATCGGCAAATATTATCCAGATGCCGGATGAATAGTGGATGGGAACCCATGGATGAGCTGATAACGGAAGACGAACCCTGTGAACAGTGCGGACTCTGCTGCCGGATCTTCGGACCCGGTATTGCACCGACACCAGCGAATGTGTATGTCTGGATCGAGCAGGGGCGGACGGATATCCTGCGCTGGTTTGTCGCGTTCATGGAGAAAAGCACACCGGTAAAATGTACCGACCTCCTGACGGAAAACCTCGGAAACGTGGTTTCTTTTGAAATGCGACATCCAGACACCGGGGAGTATGTCACGGTCTGCCCGTTTTTACGTCGGGTGTCGAAAACACGGTACCTCTGCGGGATCCATCTGGTGAAACCCGATATGTGCTGCACCTACCAGCCGTGGATCTGGGGCGAGACATACTTCAACCGGTGTAATGCTCTTAAAAAAACCAACCCGAATACCAGAGAGTAACTTTTATCCGTAAGCCTTCTTTATCTTGATACCAATTGGGGCATATAACTCGCGTCATGATTGATGGGGGATAGCGAATCATCGGATCGGAAGTGCATAAGCGGATCGAAGGATGGGGGTGGAAATTGATTGGATATACTGGTTGTGAGTGAAAAAAAATTCAAAAAACCAGTCACGTATTATGCATGATCCGGTAGTTTATTATTTTTAGGTAATGGGGGTTTTTCCAAGGTAAGGGTATAGGAAAAAAAATTCCCAAAAAATTCCTTTTCGATAAACCCGACAGCTACGCAAAACCTTTTGACGGTCCTGCGGGTCTGGAAATGTGGATCCCTGATGGTTTCCTCTACGAGCAGGATACCTCCGGGCTTAAGTGCCCTGAAAAGTTGGCGTAATGCCTCTTCCCGGTCAGGGATCTCCCCCAGCACGGTGATCAGTATGACCCGGTCATAGCAATTGGATTTCAGTTTGCCGTCCCAGAGATCGAACTGGAGAAAACGAATATTCGTAAGATGTGCCATATGAGCCCGTTTTTTTGCTTCGCGGAGCATCCCTTCCTGAATATCGATTGCTGTAACTTCACCATGGGAGCCCACCCTTTCAGCGATTGGTATCGTGAGCCTGCCCGGGCCGCAACCTGCATCCAGAACTATCATCCCGGGACTGAGATTGAGATATTGGATCGTTTTTTGTGTACGTGAACTCACACCATCGGTGAATGGTGTATCAAGCAGCCCTTTCATAAAGACGGGACAGGGGAGCGTGAACCGGCGCGATGCGAATCGCCATGCGAGACTAATGATAATGACGAGCGCAATGAGGATAATGACAAGGTCCAAACCGGAGATCATAATAGATGTGTTCCTTTGCTATGATAGGATGATGGATGTTTGTCACGATTATTTTTTTGGGAGAACTTTCCTACGAGGCATTGCGCCGACCTGCATCAGCGGGGGGAACAATCATTTCAGGGGGATGTTCGGGCAGAGCCCCCACGCACAATGACAGTGAACCAAAAACATAACTCACACCGATCAGCGAAGAGCCAAAAAAATTTGGGGATTAGGGATTTTTATTAATACGCTGTAGGGAAACGATGCATCTTTTTGCTTAAATCAATGATTTCCCCGGCATTCTCTAAAAGACCGGCAAAATATTTTTTTACCCATTCTTCATTCGCATATTCCTCAAACGGGCGGTATGACCCCTGTAGTGAAGAATCCTCTTTATCAAATCGCAGTAATCCTATAGGGGATCCACCCTTTTGCACCAATTGGTTCAGTTCTTCAAGCGGATGCCTTTGAGAACTGAATACAAATTTTGTCTCATTCTCAAACGCGACAGCGATTGCGACAAGCCAGGCATTTTTTGCTTCTACAAGCATTTCATCTACCAAATCGGAAGTCTTTCTCATTTCTTCACATGTAGGGGATTGCTGGTGATTGCATAAATAATTCGTTAATACGAATGTCAATGATGAACGATAAGCAGTTGTATATTTCCATCAGGCAAAGGATGAGAGACGATGCAGGAACGGACATGTATCCTGAATCTGTGTGCACCAATCCGTCACCCGGTATACGCGAGTCCCGTCTCATACCACCTGAGATCCGATCTCACTCCATTCCGGTAATGCACTTCAGGAACTTGGATAACATGTTCCGGAATCGTTTTCTGTAAGGTTTTCGGTAAGACTTTTCGGAAATAAAGGTACAATGAGCCGGAAATGCCGTGGGGCTGAAGGCGAACACATGGCGATCACACCCCCGCACTCCATCCGGCAATAGATTACAGCATGGATCTGACAGAGCGGCAATGGAAAAATAGGGGTTCACTTTTTCATATATCTATGAGGATTAAATAAGTGGATTTAACCGAGTTGTTGACGTACACAATTTCATTGTTATACCAGTTCAGATACAATGATGTATTCGTTATTTCCTCATTTCCCTCTAATGGATACAGGTGCATATCAATTTTTATGGGTTTTTTATTCTGATCGGGATCATTTCCGGAATAGGTCCAGTAAATGTCCCGTAAATTCTCGTCATACACGGGATTTCCCAATATAGTAACTTCGTTAGTTGAAGGAATTACCCTGATGAAATATCCAAAATCTGCAGACCAGGTCTGCCTGCTCTCCAGCAATTCACGACCGGAAAGGTTCGTGATCACCAGCCGCAATCCTTTTGCCGATGAGATATGGGGGGAGAAATACGGTTGATCCGCCCGGATTTTCACAACCCCGGAAAAGGTCTCTGTATTATTAAAAAACCGGGGGATCGTATAGGGAAGGAGGATAATGGATCCTATCACAAGGATGGTAATTATGACCACGCTCAGCCGGGGAAATTTTCCCATTACCGGGATTTTTCTCGTGATTATTTTCCCGAGTTTCCAGCCCAAAAATGAGTAGATGACGAGTGGGATACAGGTAAGCCCGACTATTGCCGCAAAGATCCATGAATATTGATTTGGGATCAACGGCATTAACAGGACAAAAAACATCAGTAAGCCAAACCACATCGGCACTAAACAGAAGAGCAGTATAAAGCGCTGAAAATCCCCCTCATGCCAGGTAATGAGTGTTCTGGACCATAGGGTGATTTTTTTCCTGACATTTTCGGCATTCCTGTCCCGGATGACCAGGGAAAATATCATTAAAAAACAGATAGTCAGGAATATTGCCCCGAAAAAAATGATGACGGAAAGAAACAGGGGGAGGAGACTTTCCGTATCAGTAATCCATGATGCCCCAAGAATCCGAGTCCCCATATTGGGTATAAGGGATATCATGGTTCCGGTTATACCAATCATGGTGAAAAGACGAAAATTTTCCCATAAAAAATTCAGGATTGTAAAAGGTTGTTTGACCTTTTTTTTACAGGAGGGACACTCCTTATCAAGAGAGGATAATTTTTCACCGCAATCCGGACAATTTCTCATTATGCAATGTGTAATGTTTAATTTAATAAATGATTTGAGATTGTTCAGACAGAAAGATTGTCTTTTACAAGCTTGAATGAATCACCATAATTAAACCTTTTACTGTACATCATGTTGATTGCCATCCAATCCGTGGTGCTGATATTTTTGTTTATGGGACGGTAATAGAAGAAACTGTTTGGCTCACCCGAATAGCCTTCGAAACCAAGTTCGTATAGAAGACATCGCAGGATCAGGTATTTCCGTTCCTCGCCGGTAAACCGGGAATTGATAGACAATGTATCTTGGGGTTCATACTGGTTTTTTAGTGTTCGTCCAATGAACAAGATCTCCCCTGTATCCCAATCCCGGTATATCTTGTTTGACTCATCATCCTGGATTGTGTTAAGATACGAGGCGGGCACGAGTCGAATAGTGATGTCCTCGTTCATCCCTTCCATGACCTGGGAAAGTTTTGAAGTGGCAGACACGTTGTTAAACCGGGTGATGAAATCGTTCAGGTTACTGATATCTTCCTTGGTATAGTCATCCGAAATACTTACTTTAACGAGACGATCGCTCCACCTGTTGAGAAAAGAATTCTCGTTCCCGAATGCAATATCCAAAAAACGCTGGTTAATCTCCGATCTCTTGAAAGAAACAGCTGGTACGGGTGTAGAAGTGTACGAGACCGGAGGCACGGTGGGTGCAAGGATGGTTGCAACAGGGGCTGCCCCCTGTGTCGGAACCGGGGAAGTCGCCGCGGAGTTTCCCGGGTTCGTTGACGTTACAGAAGTATTCGCATTCACGTTTGAGCTTATACAACCGGCAGCGGTGATGATGAGCAGCAACAAAAAAACGATACTAATGACCGGTACCCGGGAATCCATAGAAGAAACTGGATTCCGGACTATTTAGTTTTGGCTCTTTGTGAGACACAAAATGAAATAGTACTCCTTTTTTCCACGTTGTCCAAAAAACATTCCTGTTCAGAGCTGTTTGAAGAGGGGTATCTTTTTCGCATCACCATAATTGCCGATGCAACAATTAAGCCACTGTTTTGAAATTGGGATCTGTTCATGTAAATCCAGATCTAAAAATTGTCAGAAATTCAGCCGGACATCAATGCATGAAATATTCACGTACAAACAGGATTTCACTCACTTCGATCTCTTTTTATCCTGATGTCCCCCAATGAAAAATAAAGAGATCAATATGTACCACTCAGCTGGCAGTAGTAACCATCCATTACAATCATACAGGATTGCCATTATCGTCCTGCTTGCTTCTATAATTCTCTTCGGTACCTTTGTTTCCGCCGCAGATCCATCCGGTGGCATCATGAGAAAGGGTCCTTATCTTATATACCCCAATACCACCACCTCGATGACGGTGATGTGGCAGACCACCACGACACCGGGTTCCGCCACAATCTCGTGGAAACCGGAATCCGGCAGCTGGAATGTCCCTGTGACCGTTTCTCAATCCGGAAGCGGACAGGATGAACATCTCTTCTCATACACGATCACGGGTCTTCCTGTTAACAAAAGTGTCAGTTACAAGGTCAGCGTAAACAGCATAAACTATGAAGGATCATTCAGGACTGCACCGGATTCTTCCGCAACAAGTCTCTCGTTCTATGCTTATGGGGATACGCGAACCTATCCTAACACGATGAATTCGGTGCTTGACGCGTTACTGGACGACATGAACACAAACCCCGGTTCCCGGCAGACGTTTTGTCTCCACGGCGGGGATTTTACCGCTGACGGTCTGGATGAATCGTACTGGGACAGCCAGTTCTTTAACCCGAATTACGCACGTACCAGTGAGTTTCTTAAAAAAATGCCCGTGATGGGTGCCATGGGCAACCATGAACTCTATTCGAGTGACAAGAACAAGGATATCGTCACCGGTCGGAAGAGTGGCAAAAAACCTGCAACAACACATGACAACCTGATACCGAACGCCCCAACCCAGCATATCCTCTTTTATAAGTACTTCCCATATCCGGAATACGTAATCCCGGCAAGCACCCGGTATATCAGCGATGCATATTATTCGTTTGATTATGGTCCCGTTCATATTGCCGTAATCGATGCGTACCCGTATCATAATACAGATGCAGGGAATTATCTGAAAAGGTATTCTCAGTATCAGTGGCTCAAACTCGATCTGGCGTCGAGCACCGCCCCCCACAAGATCGTGATGGTACACCCGCCCACGTACAGCGCAGGATCGGTAGAGTATAATTTCCGGAAAGATTACGAACCGCTCCTCCAAACCAACGGGGTTAAGCTTGTCATTACAGGGCATAATCATTTCTACGCCCGCAATGTGAACACCACGAATGGAATTACGTTCCTGACGCTCGGGGGTGGCGGCGCTCCGCTCGTTGATCCAGACGATGATACGCTATACCTTGTCAATAAAAGTGAAAATTACCATTTTGCCAGGATCGATATCTCCGGACCAACGATGACCGTCTCGGTCTATGATATCTTCAACAAGTTGATCGAACCCCCGTTCTCGATCTAATCATGAATCAGAGAGGAATGTATCCATTTTAAAAGCGGCGTCTCAGTTTTTGCATATGCAAATTTAACGGGCTTTTCAGAGTGTACCCTGTGGATCAAACAATTCCGGCTGTTCCGGAACCTGCGTCATCATCAGGATAATGCTCCTTCGGATTATGCACTATTGTGGGATATGTTGGATGGCGGGTGATAAGTGAAACCGCTGCCAACAGTTTTGAGCTATTAATCGTATTTCTTAAACAACGCCGGGTTCTGCCTGCGGATCCACCATCTTCTCAAAAGGATAATTCCGGTTACCGCTGCGATAAGCACAATGATTCCCACGATAATCGTTATGAACGGAATACCGGTCTCCGTGGAATGTGACGGTGCCGGAACCGGGGTCTGAGATGGTTTTATCGTGGTTTTTGGAGTACCGGGAACCGGGGTCGTACTCCTATGAACCGTCGGGATGGTGGTAGGTGTTGGGGAAAGGCTGATTACCTGAGATGCATCCCCCTTCACTTTTGTCGTTATTGCAAAATACGAAAAGCCACCGGTCGTGGCTGTATAATAATACTGGTTGCCATCAGTATGATCAAGTCGTGTCGGGATCTCTCTCCATTGGTTATCGGCATACCGCATCATGACGATATCTTCCGGTGCGACTTTGTGATCCTGCAGCCAGGCTCCGGTCACGGAAAATGTGATCCCGGCGGTACTGATCGACGCGGGATTGATCCAGTTTATCTCAATACGTTCGTAGCCGGCAACAGGACGATCGGTTATCTGGACCGATTGTCCAGAAGTGACAGCTTGCACGAGACACTGGACTTCGCCAATATTCTGTGCTGGCGACAGGATGACTGTCTGGACTGCAACAACGCCGGGCGATGATGAAGCGGGAAATGTGAACACAACTGAGCCGCCAGCTGGTGCGCCGGGACGGACGGATACCATGATGCTACCGGAATTATCTCCGGAACCTCCATCCGTGCCCGCTGATGTGGATGCGTATGCAAGTTTCACGATCCAGAAATCGTAATCACCATGGTTCCCACTGGCATCCCCGTCATCGGAATAGGAACCCCCGGCAACGACGTATGAACCATCTGTGTTTTGATCGACAGCGTATCCGTAATCACCGCTCGTCCCGCCAAGGCTCTTTGCCCATTCAGCACCACCAGAACTATCCAATTTCACAAGCCAGTAATCGGCAATACCATGATTTCCGCTAACGTCCCCATCGGTAGAAGCACTGTACCCTGCAACGATATATCCTCCATCTGACGTCTGCCGGATGCTGGTGGCAATATCGTCATCACTTCCCCCGAAGGATCTTTCCCATTGTATGACACCGGTGCTGGTCAGTTTCACGATCCAATAGTCACAGAATTCGTCGTCGCTGTGGTTTATACTGACATCCCCGTCACTAGAAACTGTATACCCCGCAATGATGTATCCCTCATCTGTTGTCTGCCAGATACTGTATGCTTCATCATCATCGCTCCCGCCAAGCGATTTCTGCCATTGGATCGTGCCGGTACTTGTCAGTTTCACGATCCAGTAATCATCTTCCCCATGATTTCCGCTGACATCACCATTATTGGAAGCGGAATCTCCTGCGATGATGTATCCTCCATCCGTTGTCTCGCGGATACTGTATGCTTCGTCATCACCGCTCCCGCCGTGAGATTTTTGCCATTGGATATCGCCTATGCTTGACAGTTTCACGATCCAGTCATCATTGCCCCCATGGTTTCCGGTGACATCACCATCATGCGAGGCACTATACCCTGCAACAATATATCCTCCATCTGAGGTCTGCTGGACACTATAGGGTTTTTCATCACCGCTCCCGCCGTGAGATTTTTGCCATTGGATCGCACCTGTGCCCGACAGTTTCACAATCCAGTAATCATACCCACCATGGTTTCCGCTGACATTACCATCATTCGAAGCACTATACCCTGCAACGATATAACCCCCATCCGATGTCTGCCGGATGCTCGTAGCTACATCCTCATCGCTCCCCCCAAGCGATTTCTGCCATTCAATCACGCCGTTACTGGTCAGTTTTACGATCCAGTAATCGATGCTACCATGGTTCCCGCTGACATCGCCATCGTGGGACTCGGAATAGCCAGCAATGATGTATCCCCCGTCAGCAGTCTTTTGGATATCATTTGCAACGTCTGCATCCGTTCCCCCAAAAGAATGCTGGAAGGATATTGCCGGTGCTTCGGACACGACCGACGCAAAATGGGCTCTGGTTATGCTGCCGGAACCCTGTGCATTCGTTGCAGTCAGTGTAACATTATACCTGCCCGGGAGGCTGTAGGTATGAACCGGATTCTCGGATGATGAAGAGGTAACATCCCCGAAATTCCAGAGCCATGAGGTCGGGAGATCAGTACTTGTATCGCCAAACTGGATCGTAAGCGGTGCTGCTCCCATGCTCTTATCTGAAGTAAAATTTGCTGTCGGGGCAGGTGGGGCGGTAACTTCGACCTTGTCAACCCAGCCGGAATCTGCCCCCACCGCTACACTCTCATCCTTACTATACACCCATTTTGCGGTATGCGTGCCGGATTCGATTTCATACTCCTTCTGTGTCCATTGGACATTGGTACCGGAAATTTGATCCTGGTAGTTATCGTCGAGGTAAAACGTCAGGTAATCGCAGTGTTCTTCTGAAGAGACATTCCAGTAAAAACTCAGGATCCTGGGACCGGTAATGGTTGTTTCAAGAACAGATTCCTGATCATCAAGAATGGAACCGTTCTGTGCGGCACTGCCGCCATAATACCAAACTGAAGTTTCGGCAGACCACGTGCCGTCACCACCAGTTGTGAATGTGAGAACGTTATTGTCAAGCGCGTCATTTAATGGGGTAGCACTCACCGGCATGAATAAAAAAATCAAAATAAAGATAGCAAAGACAACTAATAAGACGCACAGATTGTCTTTGTTCATGAGGCTCTATTTCAGTTATCTACTGGATAGTAAATAAGGTATTCAAAAAAAATTCCAATAACATAACATTTTCAATTCATAAGAGATTTTACCACCCGGAAAAAGGGTACACGTGCCTTAAGTGCCTCCGATAAAATAAAATAATGTCTTATCATTTTTCGCGATACGGAGACAGGCACCATGGACACCATTGGTAGTGCCCCGGTTCGCTGGCAGGATAAGAGCAGGGTAGAGGTGTATATCAAGGGAACTCTGTCAACTGGTACCATTGTGGGATTCAAAGGGACGAGACTCCCTTGTTACGTATGAAGGAACGTTGTCAGATACCGGCAGATACAAAGCGTTAATGTGTTATAGCATCATATTCCCAAAAAGTGCTCTGGTGTATAGTTGGATGACAGGAGTAGCTGGGTTTCTCGAAGTACTGCCCATCCTCCCGGAAATCCGGCTCTTTTATCGGGAGGCAAAGACGGAGATAATAGTATGCAAAAGTATAAGGTAACAATTTATGTTCTGGTAATCTGCCTGGTCCTCATTGGGTTTTCTTTTCTGGCAGGATGTACCCAGAAGGAACCGGTATCCGGTGTTGTGAAGACTGACGCCGGGTATATTTCAGGGATAAATCAGGACGGCATCCGGGTCTACCACGGGATCCCGTTCGCGGCTCCACCGACCGGTGATCTGCGCTGGAGACCGCCCGCGCCGGTCCAGCCCTGGGACAGTATAAAGGAGGCAAAAAAGTATTCAGCGACCTGCCCCCAGCCAGGATCTTCAGCTCCTTTGAACATGAGCGAGGACTGCCTGTACCTCAATGTCTGGACCCCTGCACAGAATACTGACGAAAAACTGCCGGTCATGGTCTTTTTCTTTGGCGGGGGATTCAAGGAGGTGGCCCTCTCCATGCCGATGTATAACGGGACCACCCTTGCACAGAAAGGGGTCATTGTCGTCACGCCGAACTACCGGCTCGGCGCTCTCGGGTTCCTTGCCCATCACCAGCTCGATAACGAGTCCCCGCACAATGCCTCGGGAAACTACGGGATTCTCGAACAGCAGGCTGCTCTTGCCTGGGTCCAGAAAAACATCGGGGCATTCGGCGGCGACCCGTCCCGGGTGACTATCTTCGGGCAATCGGCAGGAGCTGAGAGCGTCCTCATCCATCTTGCCAGTCCGACGAGCAAAGGACTCTACCAGCAGGCAATTGTCGAGAGCGGCCCCTTCTGGGCACACGGAGCGATCATTAATGCAACCCATTCAAAAACAGATGCCGAACAGTTCGGGTCAGAGTACACGCAGAGCCTCGGATACTCAGGCCCGGATGCGATCGCCCGGATGCGACTTTTAAGTCCCGAAGCCCTGATCAATGCGACGCCATCGCCGTCATCGGGGTTCTGGACTACCCATACCGTCGAGTTCGAGCCAACAGTCGACGGTTGGATCCTCCCCGACACCATGGACAATCAGTACCTGCTCCACCGCGAGAACCCTGTTCCCCTTATGATCGGGAACAACGCCAATGATGGGACCACGCTCTCTGCGGATGCCAACATGACAGTTTCGGAGTACGTGACATTCATCAAAAGCCGGTTCGGGAAGGATTTCGATGCGGTTTTTGCAAAGTATCCCGCCAATTCGACAGCTGAAGTTCAGCTCCGGTTGGCGCAGATCATGACGGACTACGACTTTTCTGAGTCGGTGAAGTTTGTAGCGGGTTCGATGGGAGACATCAGCCCTAATACCTACTTGTACCGGTACAGCTATATCCTGCCAGGGCAGCCCAACGGGGCGTTCCATGGCAGTGAGACACTCCTGTTATTCGGAGTACCGGTTCAAGCGAATCCGGAAGTGGCTGCCAATGTCGTGGATCTCTGGACCCGGTTTGCTAAGACGGGGAACCCGAACGGCGGGATGAATGTGACATGGCCGAATTATACGCGGGAGCAGGGCAGGTATCTCGATATCAATAGTACCCCGACTGTAACGGGTCCTTTAAAACCCACGACATCTGCCGGATCCAAAACCTGGAAATTCGTTGTATTCGGGGATTCCCCGGACCCTTCGAAGAATACCACAACCGGTGTCAGCCCGGACCTCAGCCCCATTGCGAGGGCAGTTGCTCTGGAGAACCCGGACCTGGTCCTGTATGTCGGCGATCTCATAATTATACCACGGGCACCGGTATCCCGCTGTATGTTGTCCGGGGAAATCACGAGGCTGCTCCTGACAAGACCGAAGCTCCCCTCCTTGACGCCTATCTCACAACCGTTGCATCAGGCATGCCGGTGAACGGACCGCCCGGAGAAGAGAAGCAGACGTATTCTTTCACGCACAATGGTGCAAAGTTCATTGCCACTGACGATTATATCGCGCACAATGGTGAGAAGGAGACCGTGAACCAGAGCTGGGTGGATAGACAGCTCACACAGGACATCCGGCCGTTCATGTTTGTTTTCGGGCATTCCCCCGTATACCACGTGGAACACGATGAGGCAGACTTCCTCTTCAGCCTCGAAGTGCATCCCAAAGAGGCCGGTATGTTCTGGGAAAGCATGGTGAACAACAATGTTTCTGCCTATTTCTGCGGGCATACCCACATGTATGTCCGTGGCGAATCACAGGGTGTCCAGCAGGTGGTCAGTGGGAACGGCGGGGCAGAAATGCCGGCTTTCAATACAACACTTGTCGATCCGGCACTTATGCTGGAATACCCGCAGAAGTCCATTGCCCAGAATGATCAGCAGGTCGGTTACCTCGTCATTACTGTTCATGAAGACCTCGGGACATTCGACGGGGTCCAGAAAATGTACAATGCAACGACCCAATCCTGGGAGACCGGGGATACATTCACTCTCAAAGCCCGATGAAACAGCCGGGATATCCTGACCGGGGTCATGGGAGACCTGCACTCTCCTGACTCACTTCTTTTTCTGAGCCGGTATTCAATCCCAAGGGCTGTATAGGCAGGCAAACCGGTACAGGGACGCACTCAGTTTCCTGCCAGAAGAAACGAGGATTCAGCGATCCAGGAACGCGAGCACACAGTCACTAAACTGGTCCGGGAACTGGTACATCAGCCCATGTCCTGCGCCGGGTATCTCGATAAGCTGTGCACCGGGGATTCGCCTGCTTACAATATGAGAGTTCGCGGGTGGCATGATCACGTCATCTGTTCCGGTAATAACCAGTGTTGGCGAATGGATGTCCCCCAGCCGGGAAAATGATCCGGACCATCCTAAGAACGCAGATACCTGTCGTGCGACGATTTCTTTGCTCGTGGTTTCGTATACCACCGGGCAATAATTGATGGGATCATGCGCGGCAAGCCACGATGGCGGGAAGAGCAGCGAGAACATACGATTGGCTACTTCGTGCATTGTTCCGCTCTTATCCATGAGTTTTGTTATGATCTCTTTGTCTGCCCTTACTGATTCAGATCCCCCACATTCACCGGCTACCAGAACGAGCTTGTTCACTTTCGCCGGAAAACTGAGTGCAAGTTCCTGTGCAACAGATGCCCCCATGGACAGCCCAAGAATATGTGCAGAGGGGATGCCGAGCGTATCCATCAGGGTTGCGGTATCACGGGCAAGCAGGGGAACGAAAAACAATTTGTCTGATGCGTTGGAGTACCCGGTGCCCCGGTTATCGAAGATGATGACCCGGAAGTATTCAGAAATCTTTGCAAGAACCGGCGGGTTCCACATATCCATTGTGGACGCAAGCCCGTTGATGAAGACTACCGGATACCCGGAGCCTGACTCCCGGTACGCAAGCGTTACATCGTCAACAGGAACCGTCTTTGCCGGAACCGGGGTCACGACACGATCTCTGTTACCCGGCTTTATTATAGTTCTTTATGATGGAAACTGCCGTATGAAGCGGGATCAGTAATGACGCCCCGGCTGGTTGCTGGTGGGGTAGGACGTGGGGCGCGACTCGTACGACTGCAAAGGAGGGAAGACCCGAGCAGAGAGAAGAGCCGGATTAGGGAAGAAGGGTCATCGGGTTGGTGAGAGGGATCCCCAGTAACCTATTTCCGGATTTTTTTCAACCGTTCCCGGATATAGATGATTTTTCCCAGCTGGTCCTTCGATTGCCGTTCGTCTATCTCAAACAGGTCCAAAGAGCGTATGAGTTCGAAAAATTTTTTGAACCCGTAATTTCGTGAGTCAAATTCCGGGCTTTTCTTCTGGATGTTTTGTCCGACCAATCCAAGTTCAGCCCAGCCTTGTTCATCCGATGAATCTTCGACACTGTTTTTTAACAATTTCAGGAATTTTTGATCTTTTTTGGTGTCTTTGAATACGGAGACTTTCTGGTAAACAGGGACGGTTGTCTCAACAGATTCCGTGGGTCGCAAAATTTCCGTATAGATGAATTTGTCACATGCATCAACGAATGCCTTGGGGGTCTTATTCTCCTCACCAAACCCATATACCATCAGACCGGATTCCCTGATACGTGAAGCCAGGCGGGTGAAATCACTGTCACTTGATACCAGGCAGAAGCCGTCCAGGTTTCCCGCGTGGAGCAGGTCCATCGCGTCAATGATCAGCGCACTATCTGTTGCATTTTTTTTAGTGGTGTAGTTGAACTGCTGGATCGGTATGATCGAATTTGAGAGTAGGACATCCTTCCATCCCTGGAGCTGGGGTGTGGTCCAGTTGCCATAGATCCTCTTCACAGACGCCACGCCATACTTGGCAACTTCGTCGAGAAGATTTTTGATAATACTTGCCTGGGCATTATCCGCATCAATGAGTACCGCTATTCTTTTCTGGCGTTCGATCGGGAGTGAATTATATTCCATTGATTCAACATTCGTTTCAAAGGATTTAATGTTGAGTGTTGCCGGAACAAACGGAAGGACTGTTTTTTTAGTGTGCCGGGGTCAAGGAGTTCTGTAATTACGAACCGTTGTGGAATCCGGGAAAGATGAGCCCCGCCTGTTATGCATGAAGGCACCTTGCCAGATGCCGTCAAATACAAAATGTTAAAGGTTTTCGGGGAGCATATTCACAACAAATACTCCGGTCTGGAGACGGATGACAAGGAGTAACTGGGTTCCCAAAAAGTGCTGCCCAGCCTCTTGGAAATCCAGATCTTTTATCGGAAAGCAAAAGGGAGTGGCGATTGTATGCAAACGTGTAAGGTAACAAGTTGTATTCTCGTGCTTTGCCTGGTCCTCATCGGATTTTCTTTTCTTGCCGGATGTACCCAGAAGGAACCCGCCGCCTCTGCCGTGCAAAAAACCCCAACGCCAACTGGTACGATACCTCCAGTAACCGTGTCGCTCATGCTTACGGGTGTCCCGGACGTCCGGCAAGCAGAGAATTATTCCTGTGGGGCATCATCGTTCCAGGCAGTCATGAGTTATTATGGCTTGAACTCCATGGAGTCTGACCTACGGGCGATGCTGAACACAACCCCCGCTCACGGGACATACCCGTGGGACATGGTGCGGGTTGCAAAGCAACAGGGATTGGATGCCGAGTGGAAAGAGAATCTTACCGTAAATGAGCTTGAATCTGCTCTCAGGCAAGGCATCCCGGTTATCATTGACGGGCAGCGTTTTAGGGAATTGAACAGTTCATGGGAAAACACCTGGGCATCCGGGCATTATATGGTTGTGATCGGACTGGATGACCGGCATGTGTATCTCGAAGATCCGTTCCTCATTGGCTCCCGGCTGGAAATGACCCGCGAGGATTTTGTTGCCATCTGGCACGATTATGAATCAGAGCTTCCCGTACCTGCCGATGCAAAGAAGTATTATCATTTAGGAGTCTTCATTCGCGGAACACCCCCTACGGTGCGCCCGGAATTTATCGGTCCCACGGTAATGCCTTCATTTGTGCTCCCTGCACAGGCAGCTCAATAATTTTTTGCTGTTATTGTATCGAAGTCCGGGGATCCGGATCGTTTTGCCTATGAAAAACGATTCCCTGTTTTTGATATCTTTGGATGCGAACGCGTTCATGTACGTGTATTAACGTGATAGTACGATCTTGAGGCTGATCTCGAACCGCGGCGAGCATTGATACAGGGCAGGTGTGCCGGATGCTGGCACAGCTGCTGGTGGAGGGTTCCATTTGGCTGGATTCAGGGAGGAACCCGAAGTAATCGCGCGGCGTATGGAATACATTGAGAGGTTCTTCCGGGATCCGTTTTCTTGTATAATCCAAACACGGAATAAAAGAAGAACCACCCGGACTTTTTTTAAAACAACCAAAAAATCCAATAAAAAAAACCTAATAATCATCATAACATACCTTTTTGATCATGTTTAATACCGGCAAAACTATTGTGGAGGATACCGAAGAGAACCGGCAGATCTGCAGAAAGTACTGCAAAATATGCCCGAACTTCAAGCATCACTCTCTTGAACGATATCAACCGAACGAACTCTTCTGTGCATGCGGAACGTCCTCTGCGCAGGGAATGAAAGAGCTTGGCTGCTTCTGTCCGGGCTGCGAACTCTTCACGAAGTACCATCAGCGCATCGGATACTTCTGCGTCAAGCGGTAGATATTTTTTAATTCTGTTGATTATCCATCTGGCTTTACCGGAACTCCCCCGGTGCCTTTTGGCTTCAATTGACCCGGGTTGTCATCGTTACCAACGTGGCAGGATTACCTGATAGAGATGCAGTATCCGTATATCGGTTCACGGACGGTATACGCTTGACGGGCAACGAAAGTTCCGGACTCTTGGACAAAGTTATCTTGATTTACGGGATCTGTTGCCTTGAAAATTTTGAAGTCTGCCGACTATAGATCAGACAACCGGAAATTGATTGTGGAATGTAAAAATGTTCATGGCTCGCGTGCGAAGCCTTTAGGCTTCATGCGAGTTTGCCATAAAAATTTTGATAATTGCCGGCGATTGGAACATCCCTAGAAATTGCGTGTGGAATTGCAAGATTTTCATTGCTCTGGTGCGAAATCTGTTGGCTTCATGCATTTTTTTACATCTTTTACAAACGACTTCCCGGAAATACTGTACTTTTTATCTTTTGGTCCAAGTACTTGCATTTGTCACGGGCAACCCGGACATGTTGA
>JAPKXU010000020.1 GCA_026394655.1 Methanoregula sp.
GGTCTGCGTGGACACTTGCTCGATGCTTGAGAACGGGCAGGGTATGCTGATGGGCAACACCTCGTCCTCCATGCTCCTTGTCCATGCCGAGACGCTGGAGAACCCCTACGTCGCACCCCGCCCGTTCCGGGTGAACGCCGGGGCAGTCCATGCCTACATCATGCTGCCTGATGGCAAAACCGCCTACCTGTCAGACCTTGCGATCGGCGGCAGCGTGCTCGTTTCCGATGCGAAAGGCAAAGCCCACACGGCGATCATTGGTCGAACCAAGATCGAGCGCCGCCCGCTCCTCTTAGTGGAAGCGGAGGTGGGGGGAGTAAAAACGAGCCTGATCCTCCAGAACGCGGAGACGATCCGCCTCGTAACGGAAGACTGGGGCGCCGTCTCGGTCGTCCACTTACAGGAAGGCGACCGGGTGATGGGATGTGTTCTTGAGGGAGGCAGGCATTTTGGCATCGCGGTCAAAGAGACTATCATCGAGAAGTGATGGGATGAAAGTCGGGATCATCGGTGGCACGGGAAAGATGGGCAGGCTCTTTAGCCAAGTCTTCACACGGGCAGGATACGAGGTGCTCGTCTCCGGGCGCAGAACCGAACTCACTGCAACAGCACTTGCGGAGCAGTGTGACATTGTGATCGTGTCCGTGCCAATCAGGGATACCGTACGGGTAATCAACCAGATCGCGCCAATCCTGAAAAAAGGTCAATTGCTCTGCGATCTCACGTCACTCAAAGTTGCTCCTGTTGCCGCGATGCTGAAGTCCGAGGCACAGGTGATCGGGTTGCACCCGATGTTTGGTCCAACAGTAAGTTCCCTGCGCCACCAGACCATTATCATCTGTCCCGCACGCGCTGATACCGATATCACAAATGAACTCCTCACCATCTTCCGTAACGAAGGTGCCCACTGTACAATCACGACTCCCGAAGCGCATGATCTCATGATGGCAGTGGTGCAGGGGCTGACGCATTTTGTCACGCTGACCATCGCTGAATCGATTCGCCGGCTGGATGTTGATATCGCGAAAACGCAGGAGTTCACCAGTCCCGTGTACCAGATCGAGCTCTCCCTTGTGGGCAGGCTCCTTTCACAGGCACCGGAGCTCTATGCTGATATCCTGCAAAAAAATCCCTACGTTCCCGAAGTTCTTGACATCTGTCGAGCCTCCGCAGACACGCTCTCTGCCATTGTTAATTCCGGTGATCCGGAACAGTTCAAAGAATTTTTCGCGAGAAACACCCGGCACTTTGGCGAGTACTGCAACAAAGGACAGGAACAAACTGATGCCCTGATCGAGAGCATGGTGAGGCGATGACCGTCATCACGCTTGGTCCCGAAGGGACATTCTCTCACGAACTCGCATTAAAACTTGGCAGCACTCCGCTCGTCCTTGCTCCGACCATTCACGCCATTATCGCAGCTGTCGCACGGGGCGAAGGGGATGGCATCGTCCCTATCGAGAACTCTGAAGCCGGGGGTGTCGGTGAGACGCTGGACAGCCTCTCACTCTATCCCGTCTATATTACCGGGGAGATGTACATGCCCATCCACCACCATCTTGCCTCACTTGTCTCCATTGAAAAGATCCGGGTGATTTATGCCCATCCGCAGACGCACGAGCAGTGCAGCGGAAAACTGGAGGCATGGGGTGTTCCTGTTATACACACGAGCAGCAATGCGTCGAGCGCGATGGAAGCCAAAAAAACTCCCAACGCAGGCGCAATTCTCTCTTCTGTTGCAGCATCGATCTACCGTATGCCGGTGGTTGCTGAATTTGTTGAGAATAATGCACAGAATGTCACCCGGTTTGTCAGGATCTCCCGGAACCCGGTATCGACCGGGCACGTGGAGAAATGCAGCATCTTAATCGACCCGGACACGGATCGCGCCGGGCTCCTGTACGACCTGCTGGGTGTCTTCGCCCGCCGCCGGATCAACCTCACCCGCATCGAGTCACGTCCCTCCAAACGGGGTATCGGGAAGTACGTCTTCTTTTTGGATTATGCAGTATCAGAAGGAACCAATGAAGCGCTTTCTGAATTGCAGGAGATGACGAAGATAAAAGAGATGGGATGCTACGCGAGAATCGAGGTGCCCAGTTGAATTATATCGTGCCCTGCACAAGGGACCTGGATTTTTCTGTTGCCGCACCTCCCTCAAAGAGCTATACGCACCGGGCATTTATTGCGGGTGCGCTCGCAAGTGGCGACAGCGTGATCCTGCATCCGCTCCTCGCAGATGATACCATGCTCACCTTGCAGGCGCTCACCCGGCTTGGTGTTCCTGTCACACAATCACCGGATCGAGTCACCATCAACGGATGTGATGGGCAACTCAATGCCGGTAAGGGTACAATCCTTGATGTTGGCAACTCGGGCACAAGCCTGCGCCTCTTAACGACACTGGCACTTCTCTCCCGCGAACCTGTCACGCTCACTGGCAACGCCCGTATGCAGAAGCGTCCCATCGGGCATCTTGCCGATACACTCCGTACGCTGGGCGGTGAGATCACATTTTTACAGGATGATGGCTATCCCCCCTTTACTGTTAGCGGCAACTTTGCCGGAGGGACAGCGACCATTGATGGTTCCGTCTCCAGCCAGTTCATCTCGTCCATCCTGATCGCTGCACCCTATGCGGCACGCGAAGTCGATCTGGTCGTGTCGACCCCGGCAGCGTCACGGTCGTACCTTGATATTACCGTGGGGGTCATGCAGGCATTTGGTGCACAGATTAAACGGCAGGATTACGTGCAGTTCCAGGTCAGTAATACGCACCGCTACCAGAGCCGGACCTATGCAATTGAGGGAGATTACTCATCAGCCTCCTATTTTTTTGCGATGGCAGCGATATGCGGGGGCAGGGTGACGGTGACAATGCTCAATCCTGAGTCTGTCCAGGGAGACCGGGCGTTCCTAGAGGCACTCAGCCATATGGGATGTTCTGTCAGGTACGAAAAGAATTCCGTGAGTGTTGAACGGACAACGCCGCTCTCCGGTATCACGGTTGATATGTCTGCGGCGCCAGATACTGTTCAGACGCTCTGCATGGTTGCAGCAATGGCTGACACTCCGACAACCATCACGGGTATCAGTCACCTGAAATATAAGGAGAGTGACCGGATAACAAGTACTGCAGAGAACCTGCGACGGCTGGGCGGGGATGTGACAACCGGTAGTGACTGGATCACCATCCGCCCGTCACCCCTTCATGGCGGCACAATCGATCCGTTGGATGACCACCGTACCGCGATGAGTTTTGCCGTCTTAGGGCTTGGCATCGGGGGAGTGACGATCACGGATGCAGAGTGCGTGACGAAATCGTTTCCCGGGTTCTGGGAGATACTTACGGGAGTGATTGGATGAGACGAATTGTATTCACGGGTTTTCGGGGGACGGGAAAGACTGAGATCGGGCAGTGGGTTGCCCACCAGATGAACCTCCCGTTCATAGATACCGATTCACTGATTGAAGAGCGGAGCGGACGCTCGATCCCTGACATCTTTCATGAAGAAGGGGAGGAGCGGTTCAGGACATGGGAACGGGAAGTGATTGCGACGCTTCCTGTTGACAGTGTTGTGGTAAGTACCGGCGGTGGGGCAGTGATTGACCCGGTAAATATGGAACATCTTCGTCAAGCCAGTGTGTGCATCCTCCTGACTGCCGATATCGACACCATCAAACAGCGTCTCTTTAAAAAACCCCGACCGGCTTTGACAAACCACCCCCTTGCCGAAGAGATCGCAGAAGTTGTCGATGAGCGGCGCCAGGCATACCATGCATCTGCCGATTTCTCTGTTGATACGACTGAAACCTCGCCGGAAATTGCCGGCAACCGCGTGCTTCAGCTCCTGAAGAACGGTGTGCCCACGCATCAGCAACGGACGCATGCACTTGCATTTTTCAAGACCGGTCGGATCCCTGCACCTGCATTATCAACGCTCGAAAACCTTCTCACCAGTCCTTCCCGGGATCCACAGACCCGGATCCTCGGTATCGCCGGGTATCCCTGTGCCCACAGTTTAAGCCCCCGCCTCTTCAACGCACTTTTCGAACGCTACCAGCTCAATTCACGCCGCTGCGCAGATTGGCGCTGTAAATACCGTAGTATTTTCCGGGGGGTCTGCAATCGGCTACAATACGGACTGGGTGGGGATACGAAAACCACTCGTTGCAAAAAAAGGTGCAAAGGCAGTGCTTCTCGGTGCGGGCGGTGTTGCGGCTGCGGCTGCGTACGCGCTCTGTGATCTGGATATGGACGTGACAATCTTAAACCGGACCCCGGAGAGAGCAAAAGCACTCGCGGAACGGTTCGGGTGCGCTTCTGCACCATGGGACACATTCGACCAGATCAAGCCTGATGTCGTCGTGAATGCTACACCGCTTGGCATGCAGCCGGATACCCGTAGCCCGCTCAGGGAAGATCAGCTGAATAAAGAGATGACAATCTTTGATCTTGTCTACACTCCTCCGGTAACACCGCTGATCGAAGCCGCCCGTAGGATCGGGTGCCAGACGATTACCGGTACCGAAGTATTTGTCCAGCAGGCACGCGAACAATTCTATATCTTCTTCGGCATCGATGTGCCGGAGGCAGTTGTCCGGGAGCTGGTTGCATGAACACATTTGGCAAAAATTTCAGGATTACTACGTTTGGCGAGAGCCATGGAAAAGCAGTGGGTGTGGTGATTGATGGCTGTCCGGCACGGATGGAACTCTCGGAACAGGATATCCAGCCCATGCTCGACCGTCGCCGCCCGGGTACATCCCCGCTCACATCCGCCCGTAAGGAGTCAGACCGGATAAAAATTCTCTCCGGAATTTTTGAGGGGAAGACTACCGGCGCACCCATCGCGATGCTCGTAGAGAATGAGGATCAGCATTCATCTGATTATGATGCCCTGCGGGATGTCTTCCGCCCGGGGCATGCGGATCTCACGTACCTGGAGAAGTACGGGATCCGGGACCACCGGGGGGGTGGCAGGAGTTCGGGGAGGGAGACTATCGCGCGTGTCGCTGCCGGTGCCGTTGCGATGAGATATCTTACAGCACATGGCATCACCATCACCGGAAAAATCCGGGAGGTACATGGTAAGACTTCCCCTGCTGATATTGAGCAGGAAATTCTCGCGGCGAAAAGTTCCGGGGATTCTGTGGGAGGCGTAGTGGAGTGTGTCGCTTCCGGATGTCCCGCCGGGCTGGGCGATCCCGTCTTTGGCAAACTGGATGCACTGATCGCCGGCGCCATGATGGGTATCGGCGCGGTGAAAGGGGTGGAGATTGGTGACGGATTTCTCGTGGCAGGGAAGTTCGGGAGCGAGAACAACGACCCGATAACAAAAGACGGCTTTGCCAGTAATCATGCAGGAGGCATTCTTGGCGGCATCTCATCAGGACAGGAGATTGTGGTCCGGATTGCAGTGAAGCCAACACCGTCCATCGCAAAGATGCAGAAAACCCGGGACATTCACGGGAACGAAGTGAACCTGTCAGTACCGGGCAGGCACGATCCCTGCATTGTTCCGCGCATTGTTCCGGTTGCCGAAGCAATGCTTGCGCTGGTTTTGATGGACTGCATGCTGGAGCAGAGAAAGTACCAGTGAAAAAAAATCTTAAAACAGAAATTTTTTTGAGAGAAAATATCGAAAGACTGGACATTCAACGATCTCATAAACGATGATTATTTTGTTCATGCAATCAGAAGCGCGAATGAAGTGATTGGAGAAACTTCTAAAATTGTCCCGGACTCGATAAAAAAGCAGTATCAGAATATTTTGTGGCGGAATATGGCATAAAAAATCCGGCGCACCGCTCAACAAAACAAATCCACCGACTCCGGAATAACCATTCTCATCTCCACAACCCCGATTCACAACCTTTATCGTTCATCCAGATAATTTCCCAATACAGATTACGCGGCGAGAGACCATGAACGATCACAGAAGGGGTAACGGTATCGAAGTGTATCACTCCTGCGTCATCCTTCTTCTTCTCATCATGACGCTTGCCTCATCTGCCGCCGCTGCCGACACGATGTTCCGCGCCACCCCTCAACACACGGGCGTTTTTGACGATGGCGGGATTGTGCCAACCAATACTGAATTGTGGCGGTTCAAGATGGGAAATGAGGCGTGTTCAAGGATATAATATGACTGAAACAAAAAAAGTCTGCCCCCAATGTGGTACTGCCCATACTCCCAGTGCAAATGTTTGTAGGAAGTGTGGGCACCGGTTTTCCAGTCAGCCGTTATCTGAAGATCAAAGGAGTGGGTCGATAAAAAAAGTCTGCCCCCAATGTGGTACTGCCCATACTCCCAGTGCAAAT
>JAPKXU010000035.1 GCA_026394655.1 Methanoregula sp.
TCACGAGACTTTTTCCCCGCCGGGCAAAGGGTTGCCCATCGAGCTTCACTGGGTGACGGACAATGCATTCGATCTGTTTCCGGATGGCTGGCTTGATGATGCGTTTTCACGGAGGATATCCATCAGATCTGGCGATCTCTCGTGTGATACGCTCAACCATTCCGATCATCTCCTCTTTCTCGCATTTCACCATGTATTCCAGCACTGGTCGATGAGACTTGACTGGGTATATGATATCTCCCTTTTGATGGTTCAACTCAAAACGGCTGATGAATGGAAGACTATCAGTCAGCAATCGGTAGAGCACCATGTCAGGATACCCCTTGAACTCTCGCTTACTGCTGCCAGTCTCTGGACCGGACGTGAATTGCCGGATGGATTTCGTGATTTTTCCAAGTGGTCTATGCCTGATGAACGCGAGCTGCGGCTCCTAAAATATTCTGAAACGCATCACACATCACTGTACTCGTGCGTGTACCTGACTATGCAGGGACAGCCCGGGATACGTGGGAAACTCCGGTACGGGTGGCACTTTATTCTCCCTCCCACTCCATTGCTGTACGAATACCGAAGATCCGCTTCTCCGGCAGACATTCCTCTTGCCCACCTCCGACGCTGGATTAGTATTGTGAATTATCGCTGAAGCGGAGTGGGATCCCTATCTCAAATACATGTCTGATGCTGCATATTTCTCAAGATCTCAGGTTTTCACCAGAAGTTACCCACGCTGATAGAAAAAGTGAGCAATCTGACCGGAGATAGTAACGATATTCCCCACCTATCACTCCCGGATGTGATGACTGGGTATCCCTCTGCCGGATTCAGGAAATATGGTTACTACCGGTATGGCTCTGCCTGTGCCCGGAACATCTCCACATAATGACCGTCCCGTGCCATCAGTTCCGGGTGAGTGCTGTGTGCTCGATGATCCGCCCCTTGTCAAACACGTAGATATGGTCCGCGAGAAGAACAGTCGAGAACCGGTGGCTGATGAGGACTGCAGTGCGGTCTCTGACCAGCTCGCGGAACCGGTGGAAGATCTCCGCTTCGGCAAGAGCGTCAAGTGAACTTGCCGGTTCATCTAGGATGACAATCTCAGCGTCGCGGAAGAATGCCCGGTGCATGGGCAAAGACCAGACGGATGGCCCGGAGTATGGCAGTCTTCATGGATGCGATCTCGCCAGAGATTGAGCTGTTGGGGGAATGGGAATCATGTAACGTTTGTTTCCGGTTATTTTTCTTTCAGCGATCAGCATCAATCATTTTTGTTTATCCGGTTTTAGTATACCCGAGCGCAGCCGCACGGGCATGGGCAACCCGGCAGAAGTAGTCGACATGGGTATCCATTGCTCCGCTCTCAAGGTACGCATGCGCCGGGCACCAGAGGCAGAGGTTGATGATGGGGCACTTCCGGCAGGTGCTGAGGAATTCCGGATTCTTTGACCGGAGTTCGCGGACGCGGGGAACGGTGTGCTCCCAGGCTTCTTTCAGGGTTCCTGTCCGGAGATCATACATCGTTTCGGGAGCCCAGAGGGAAGAGCAGAGCCGGAACTTTCCGTCATAGCTGACCGAAAAGCTGCCATTGCCCGCCCCGCAGTGGAAGAGGTGATCGCATGCCATATGGCAGAACTCCTCGTTGATGAGCTTGTCACAGCCCTTTTGCAGTGCACCGAACCGCTCGCTGTCCGCCCGCTCGATAGCTACGATCTCTTCGGGTGTCAGCCGTTGTGCAATAATTTCAGCGTTCCTTGCTGCATCGCGATCGAACCGCAGGTGAAGGAGCGGGTCAAACCGGTAATAGTCCTTGGTGTGCGCCCGGCAGAACTCCGAGATCTTCGCAAGTTCGTGGTGATTGGATCGGAGTGCCATTGCCTTGAGTCGCACCCGCACGCCGCTATCCCTGAGAAGCCCAAGTCCCCGCCCGAACGCTTCAAAGGAACCGGGACGGCGGGTGACTTTTTCATATGTTTCTTTCGTTGCGCCGTACACACTCACTTCGATGTCACGCGGAGGATACTTTTTGAAGAGCTCCACATGCTCCTGCTTAACCATCGTCGCGTTTGTAAAGACCGAGACGAGCAGCCCTTTGCGTTTCAGGAGCATGTAGATCTCGGCAAAATCTTCGCGCAGCAAGGGTTCTCCTCCGGTGATCAGCACCCAGAAGGCACCGAGGGCAACTGCTTCATCCGCGATCCTGCTGATCTCTTCCGGGGTAAGTTCCTGTTCCTGTGCTGCCCGGTCCCCGGCAGGGAGGTTGATGTAGCAGTGGGGGCAGTCGTTGTTGCAGCGGGCGGTGACCTCAAGGTCGAAGGAGAAGACTTTTCGCTTGCTTTTCATTTTGTCCCAGAGGGAGAAGTCCTGGATCTCTTTGGATTTCCCGATAAATTCCGTCATTTTAATCTCCGTACCACTGAACAGACTTTTCCCGCAGCGCCGATGCAGTACGGGAGCCACCCCCGCCGCGAGAACAGGGCGATGATCCTGCGTTCCGGGCCAAGCCCGAACCGGATGGTTTTTCCGGCACGTTCAACCCGTGTTACCTGCCCAATGATGCAGGCATGCGGGATCTCCCCGTCTTCATCCGGGGTGTTGTCCCCCCGTATGCGGCACCCGTCCTTTGATATCGTTACAACCCGGTGGACGACAAGCCGCCCGGTATCGGGTCGGACGAAACCAACCACAACCCCGGGACGACACGAGGCTGCCTGGTACGGGGCGAGCGTGATCACGTCACCGTCACGGATGAATGGGCTCATGCTGAAACCCGGGGCAGAGAACCTGAATGGCAACCCTCGGGCGAGGATGTCCCGGGTGAGC
>JAPKXU010000230.1 GCA_026394655.1 Methanoregula sp.
TCATCAAGGCGCAGTTCCTCAGCATTCGGATCGATCTCTGTTCGTTTACGACGATATTCAGCGATAGCATCGGGATCGAGATCGGCAACCGTTGTATCCGGGAGAATGGTCTCATCGTACGGATGGGTCTTACCCTCCAGATTGAGTACCACAAGATCATCATCTGTGCAATGCTGGTTGGTGGAGCCGATTCTCCTGAACGCTCCCTTGGGCAATCCCACTTTTTTAAAATAGATGGGTTTATCGCCGGGTTGCATCTCCGAAACAAACACACCGATGACCGTCTTTCCTTCCAGAACCTCAACAACACATTCCGGACGGAGCACCCGGTTGAACCGGGTCGCACACTGGTCAGCAATATCACGCTGAATTTTATCGGGATTATCAATGCCGGCGACACAATATTTCCGGTCCCCTTCTTTGCCGCATTCCTTCACCCCAAGCAGCAGATATCCCCCGCCCAATCCCGGTTCGTTGGCAAACGCACAGATAGTCTGCATGACACTGCTGCTGACTTCGCTTGCCGTCTTGGCATCAATATGCGGATGCTCATCAAGGATATTGAGCTGAAAAAAGAGATCCTGGCATTTCATCGGTTTACCCCATTGAGCAATTGAGAGATTTCATCCTCAATCTTTCGCAGGTCAGCTTCAATCTCCTCCAGCGGTCGCGGCGGCACATACTTGTAGAAATACCGGTTGAAGTTGATCTCGTACCCGGTCTTGGTCTTCGTCTCATCCACCCATGCATCGGGCACATGAGGCAGCACCTCGCGCTTCATGTACGGGGCGATCTCTTCCTTGAGGGGCACATTCTCGTAGTCGCGCAGTTCGGAATCCGGTTCCGGGTTACCCTTGCTATCAACACACACATCAGCAGTATCATCCCGCTCTGACAGGGATTCAAGGATTTCTTTGAACACCGGTGCAGCTACCGCGACGTTGGATTTTTTAAAGGCGTCCTTGAGCGATTTCGTGAACTTCTCGCGGTTCCTGACAACCCCGAGACTCTTTAACGGTGCAACGGCGTTAATGATAGCCTGCTGCTGTTGCCTGCCCGTCGCCTCTTCGGCAGCGATCTCCTTGGCGTCCTTGCGTTTCTTGCTGGTCGCCAGTTCGACAAACTTGCTGCCTATCTGTAATCGTGCAAGCCGATCGTCAGCTACGGCATAATTTCTACGGAGCGGTCGTTCAACGGTAATGCGCCGGTACCCGAACTCCGTAGAATCAAAGATCCGGACAAACTCGTTTTCTTTAAAGTCGCCGTAGATCTTGCTGATCTGGTTGCGCTGATCCTCGCAAATCTCATTGCGTTTGTTGCCGAGACTCTTTCTCATCTTCTTGAAGAAACTCGTGGCGTTGACCATCTGGATCTTACCTTTCCGGTTCTCCTCTTTCCGGTTCGTTACAATCCACAGGTAGGTGGAGATACCCGTATTGTAGAAGAGTTGATCAGGAAGGGCAACAATCGCTTCCAGCCAGTCATTCTCAATGATCCAGCGGCGGATCTCACTCTCTCCTGATCCCGCAGATCCAGTAAACAACGGAGAGCCGTTGAACACTATGGCAAGACGAGTGCCTCCTTCCTTGTTGGGCTTCATCTTGCTGATCATGTTCATGAGGAACAGGAATGAGCCGTCACTGATGCGAGGCAGTCCGGCTCCATACCTGCCACCAAATCCCTGTTCATCGTGTTCTTTCTGGATCGCTACCTGTTGGGGTTTCCACTCGACGCCAAACGGAGGATTGGCGAGCATGTAATCGAAGGTCTTTCCCTTGAAATAATTGTCCTTGATGCTGTCGCCGAAGTGGATGTGATCCAGGTTCTCGCCCTTAATCATCAGGTCTGAGCCGCAGATTGCGTATGCCTGTTCGTTTAAGTCCTCTCCGAACAGTTCGAGCCGGGCATCCGGGTTGAGCGCGTGGACATATTCTTCCGAGACCGAGAGCATGCCACCGGTACCTCCTGCCGGGTCGTAGAGCGTCTTGATGATGCCACGTTTGGTCAGAATGTCTCCATCTGGGGTGAATATCAGGTTGACCATCAGTTTGATTACTTCACGGGGGGTGAAGTGATCGCCAGCCTCCTCATTGCTGGCTTCATTGAACCGGCGGATGAGTTCTTCGAAAATATACCCCATCTCAAGATTGGAAACCTTGTCAGGGTGCAGGTCGATATCATCGGCAAACTTCGAAATGACCAGAAACAAGCGGTCATTTTTATCGAGTTTTTCTATTTCTTTTTCAAAATCAAATTTGTCGAAGATGTCCCGGGCGTTAGTAGAAAAACTCTTGATATATGCGGTGAGGTTTGCAGCAATATTATCGGGATCGCCTTTGAGTTTTTTAAAGGTGAATTTGCTGATATTATGAAAATCATGCCCGGCAACCTTATTGAGAATCGGATCCAGATTCTGGACTTTACCGTCTTTTATTGACTGGTATTTTTCCAGAACAGCATCTTTGGTTGGTTCCAGCACGCAGTCAAGGCGCCGGAGAACAACCAGCGGGAGCATGACGTCTTTGTATTGGTTGGGCTTATAGGGTCCCCGAAGGAGTTCTGCGATTGACCATATGAAATTAATTTTATCGTTGAAGTTTTTCATTGTAAATCCCAGAAATTATATGGATCATCTGCAAGTCGTGATGATCATTGATGTATGGTCATAACCGATTAAGATTGCGAAAAGGGAATTTAACCCCAATGATGATAGATATCGCACAACATCACAACCCCCCAGCCAGCGCCTTGTCAGGATTCATAGCCGGAAGGTATGCCGGGATGTGATCGCCGCGTGTTCGCCTTCTGCCGGAATAAAATCCGGGCAACCCGGGCAGCTTAGACCCTATTTCCGGGAAGTCCTTCATGAGAAATGTACAAGAAAAAAGATCCCGGAAATCGCGATAGTTTTGTCCAACTGCCCGGACCTGTTGGTCAATCGGACTTAAACATTGCAAATTCACAAAATCCCCTCGTCCGCCGTGTCAACGCACTTTTTCGCGTGCGGTTGCGAATGAGCGTGGTGGTGGCGAGCCGCCGGTGCGAGCGGTTGACGCGGGGGGTACCCTTCAGGATCTAAGGGGACCTTTTTTCCGAGGAATAAAATAGCCTTTGTCTCATATGTCCCATAAATGTCCCAGTCTTGTCTCCTTTGACCGGATTCCTTCCAGACCCCTTAGGCCCCAATCCGACCCCTTTGATGTGCGGAAGTTCTGGTGTGATGCTGAGTCATATGTTACATAACTGAGTCAATCAGTTTCCCGACAGGTAACCCGGTTCTTGAGTCATGTGTTACCTTTCTGAGTCCATTGGCTAAAAACCGGGTTCCAGTAGTATTCCAGAAATGGTACCATCATTCTTCCCCGGTTCTTGAGTCATGTGTTACCTTCCTGAGTCCTTTTCTTAGTGTGTAATAGGTACCCGGTCCGGTCACTCCCTGCTTTATTAGGACTCCTTTACTCACAAGATCCGACAGATCACGGAATGCAGTCTGTCGTGATATACCTGCGAGGGCTGAATGCTCGGTACTATTCACACGCCCTTTCTCTCTCACAATCCGGATAGCGGTTTTCTGGCGTTCATCGATTCCTAATTCCTTTATGACCGTATCTGTCAGCCAGTCCCGCCAGATCGTAACAACAAATTCCCCACCACTCTGGGCAAATTCCGGCTCCGGCAGCCCGGCACTCCTGCATCCCGCTATCATCTGGAGAGTCCCATATCCGATTTTTTCGATATAGTGCGTCAGGTAAAGGGGAAGAGCGATCCGGTGGTTGCGAGGTCTGGAGCTGTGTTTTATTTTCAGGTCTTCGAAAGTAAGGTCTGGAGGAAGACTGCCGGGATTTCGCACTTCGATTCTGTCCGAAAAAACACTTGCCTGAACACTTGCATCCGAGGTATAATCCCGGTGGGCAACCGCATTGACAACGGCTTCCTGAATCACTTCCTTGGGAATCTCGTACCTGGTTTCGCTGACCGGGGCTGAATCACGGGGAGGTACGTTGCGATTGATTTTCGAGAGAATAAAATCCGTAGCCTGATCTACCTGATCAAAAAGCGTACCGGTAAAAATCTGATGAGAGGGTATCGGCTTTGCAACAACCGTTCCATGATAGTGCATGCATTTTATTTCTGCGGTCGGCATGAACTTCTGAGGTTTAACTCCAAACAGGAGAATTGCCGCATTAGTAGGTTGGTATCCCTCCTGTAAATCAAGATGTTTTAAAACCTGTTCGGTCGGGGTACCTGGACTGAGGGGAAAATTTCTCTCTTTTTTTGCAACAGGAATGAACCA
Organism: Methanoregula sp.; assembly: GCA_026394655.1. Classification (GTDB taxonomy): domain Archaea; phylum Halobacteriota; class Methanomicrobia; order Methanomicrobiales; family Methanospirillaceae; genus Methanoregula. The sequence continues at coordinate 4,295 of JAPKXU010000230.1, forward strand.
TGCAATTTTTTCATCGGAGATATCTTTTAACGTCGCTCCGGCGCAGGTGGATTCATCGAATGGCGTGCTGGAGATTATTTTCTT
>JAPKXU010000260.1 GCA_026394655.1 Methanoregula sp.
GTCAAACGTTGCTGCACTTGCTCCGACTAAGTTCGTACCGAGGATCGTTACTGTCGTGAAGCCGGCTGTCGTGCCGGATGCCGGCACTACACTGGTAACTGTCGGTGGCGGTACATAGGTATATGCTCCCGTCCCGGTTGCCGTCTGACCGTCATTGTTGGTAATCACTACGTTCTGGGCTCCAGCTGTACCGGCTGGAGTAACCGCTGTAATATGGGCAGAGTCAACCCGGACGACGCTCGTTGCTGCTGTGCCGCCAATCGTCACACCGAACGAACCACCGGAAACAAAATTCGTACCGACGATCGTTACATCCGTGCCGCCCAATGTCGGGCCGGAACTCGGCGTGATGCTCGTGAACGTCGGGGGTTCAGTCTCAAACGTCGCCGAGATCGTGCTATCCCGCGGCACACACAAATTTTGGGGGGTTACTGCTCCCACAGAAATACCGTTAACTAATACCTCTTTAATATGGTAGCCGGAGTCCGGTGTAATAGTAAAAATCTGGCAGTTACCGTAACATAGGTGTGTTACTTCTTTTGGAGTGATCGAGCCACCGGTTCCAGCTGAAGCCGTTATCGTAAGCAGACAGGTGGGCTGAGGAACCTCACCAAAAACCGCAGACGACAATACAGAAGACGCCCCCGCACCCTTATAAACAATCCTCACGCTTTCCGGGTTTGAGGATTGAACGGACAGCGATTCCCCGGGAGACAACGATTGCCATGAAGAATCTCCCCCTTTTGAAAAACTTGCTGTTTTATCTTGTCCATCGACAAGGATCGTCACTTCGTCCTTTTGCAGCGTATCCCCGCCATTATGGGTAATTTGTATTGTACCGTTATTACTCGTGGATTTGGAAATAATCGCATCGAATGCAGGGAGTTTCTCTGGGAGTGGTTGTGATAATATCCCAACGCCAATGATCGCAATGGCAGTGACTACGAGAGCAATGAGCAGCACTGTACGGCACATTCTCAAAAAAGCCCCGGATCTCTCCTGAAACGACAACCGGAGAACAGGGTGATGCCATTTGAAACGGTAGTTTTCGAAAAATAGTGCCGGGTTGAACGAGCGCTCATCAATGCACTCACCAAATCGCATGTTATAGGTGCACCAACCAGAAAGATTTGCACTATCCACCCGCGCCATACACCGTTGATGAGTATGTTGCACTCGATGCAATCACATTGATATCAAATTCTTCTGTGTCGGATGGATAAGACCCATTGATGAAAATATAACTCTCGGTCGTGGTATTTCCCGTAAAAGTATTAGGCAGACCGGCAGTCCTTGCAGTAGAATTAAAGTAATTCTTCCACATCACACGCGCCTGATCATCGGATGTATTGACACCAATCCGGATCCACCTGGTATTGGCGGTTCCCACCGCATAGGGCAGAGCTGTATCGCTTACAAGGGTAGTTTTAATCTGGACTGGGCTGTTGCCCCCGACAATATTGCCACCTATCGGATTACTAATGACGAGTGCACTGATATTCACCGTCGAGATGCGGGATGAGGAATTATAGGAGAAGGTAATCTCCGGGGGGAGTTTATACGTGGTGTTTCCATCAGACTGAGAGAGGAACACACCTCCCATCTGGTAATAATACGTCTGGGAAATCCAGTAATAGTTTTCTGAACGGTATTCTATTGCCCCAAGTGTGATGGATTTGTTATAGTTCTCTTCGGCAAAGTCATAGGTGATGGTGCCGGTGCCATTGATCAATCCCATCGTTTTGGACGGTGGGCTTTCAATATTGATGAAATCGCCGCGGATTGTCACCGCATTAAGCCCATATGCACTGTCCATCAGATCTACGGTATAGTTGACACCGGACATAACATTTGTGTACAAAGGAAAATTCTGCATCGTGATGATATTGCCCTTTATAATACTAAGGGTAAGATCAGTGCCGGTGTAGTGGTATTGGGACATCGGTACGAGACAAGTATTATTGATCAAAATTAGAGTTCCATTATTGTTAGAACCTGAACAACCGCTTGAGCTTTCGACGGGAATACCATTATAATACTGATAGAACGTCACTTGCGGCGTGAGATTTATGGTGGCAATCCACGTTGAGGTATTTACTCGTACGCCGAAACTTCTATCACTTGAAAGATCGTCTGGCACGATGCCTGAAATATTGACATACACATGGTTTGGCGTATAATTGACCTTCGCTGGAAGTGCTACAGAAGTGCGTTCTGTACTATTTATGATGTACGATTGTGATGTAATCGTAAGGATTTCGGATCTCGTACTCGGGCAAATTAAAAATAAACCCCCAGAACTCACGGGATTCATGATAGGTATGATGCTGTTGCTTCCCTGCGTATACCCCCCACCGGTTCCAAGAGAGAACGTGTTGCTCAGGGTTGTCCCCACCAGATTATTGGTAAAAAGAGAGTCAAGCCCGATCTTATACACAAAAAACTGGTCCTTTACTACACCCATGTGGAGGATCTCGTTCTCTCGTCCCTGAGCGGGAACACCGTAGGTCAGGTACAGGGAGAGCGCAACTGTGACAAGACCGAGGATCAGCACAAATCCAATAACCTCAGATAGTGCTGTTTCACTATGAGTATTGATCATTTTCAATACGTGTTGGTTGTGGGAGACTTTATTTAAATGTTCTGCGCTGGTACTCGCGGTGCAAACCCTTTTTGCAAGAGAGAGAAAAAGCAGGGGGCACTCATTACATCAGTGTTCAGAACAGGGTGTGCTGCGAGTGATGACCCCCTGTATGTATGCAAGACCCTACCGTGATATCGCTTATCCTGATTTGAGGGTGTTGCTGCTACCCGCGTTACTGTGAGGTTCACTTTATTCGTCCCGATTGGTGTATACCAGTGTGACGGGTACTTGGCGGTAAATGTTGTACCGTCCCAAAATTTCATAGCCACGATAGGGGAGTTCCATGAAACCTGCCAACGGGGGCAGGAATGGTCGGTATGCATGATTGCGTTTCTTAACCGCCGGTTGAACAACTGATTGGATACATCATCGTGGAGCGGGTTTCAAAACGAAAGGATATGCAACCGGTGCATAAAAAGGGAACCCCATCAGGCAATCATCCGCTGTGCTTATGGGGGGGTTATTATTTTGGGGGTATACATGATAGAAGATCTAAAAGATCCGCAATTATATATAATCTGGATAGTGGCTGGCGAACTCTGACCAGTAGGCACGACATAATAGAGGGTTTCCCCCAGCCCCCATGTTGACCGTGCTGAACCATCCAAAAAGTTGAAACTATCAGTCTTATCGTCACCATCAAGCGTAATATTGAATTCGCCTTTGGATATCGAGTCCCCGCCTTCATGCCGGATATAGAGTGTGTTACCCATTACCGTGACGTCAACGCTGACGGCAGGGCACTTCTGGGGGAGTGGTTGGGATAGTAACCCAACACCGATGATGCCGATAGCCATCACTAGTACAGATATCAGTATTATTGCGCCGATTATCTCAGCAACACCGGATTCGTTTTCCGTCCTGTTCACCGCACTATCCACCCACGCCATACACCGTTGCTGAGTATGTTGCACTTGATGCAATCACATTGATATCAAAAGTTTCTCCAGTAAGGGATGGATTAGAACCATAGATGTCAATATAGCTCTGGGTCGTGGTATTGCCGATGGTGTAGGTATTCGTAGGCAGATAGGCAGCACTTGCAGTAGACTTAAAGTAATTCTTCCACATCTCACGTGCCTGATCATCGGAAGTATTGACACTGATATTGATCCATCTGGTGTTGGCGGTTCCCACCGCATAGGGCAGAGCATTATTGCTCATAAGGGTGGTTTTGATCTGGACGGGGCTGTTGCCCCCGACAAGACTGCCACCCCCATACGTCGGATCAAAAATGGCGAGCGCATTGATATTCACCGTCGAGATGTGGGGCGGATCCATGAAATTATAGGAAACGGAAATTTCCGGGGGAAGTTTATACGTGGTATTTCCATCAGACTGTTTGAGGAACACGCCTCCCATCTGGTAATAATACGTCTGGGGAATCCAGTAATAGTTGTCTGAACGGTATTCTACTGCCCCAAGTGTGATGGGTCCAATTGTAGAGATATTTTCGGCAAAGTCATAGGTGATGTTGCCGGTCGCAGAGATGCCATTCAAGGGCAGATCTTTTTTCAGAGTGATGGTTTCCTGCGGTGTTCCGGTATCCGCAGGTTTGATCAAAGGCTTCAGCCCGTACGAGTCGTCCATCAGATCGATTGTGTAAACGGCATTGGGGGCGACATTGGTGTACACCGGATAATTCTCCATCGTGACGACAGACCCCTTTGTAATACTGATGGTGAGATCCGTGCCGGAATATTTGGATTGGTTCATCGGTACGAGGCATGCGTTTGTGCCAGATGTGATAAACACATTGATTGCGGTTCCATTTGGACCATCATAATCAGTACACGTCGTAGAAGTGCCAACGGTTTGTCGGAAATAATCTATAAAGTACGTCGTTTGCGGCGTGAGATTTACCGTCGCCACCCAGTTGGTCCCATCTACTTTTGCACCGAAAAATACCATAGAATTCAGATCTGTATTCTGGATGTTTGAAATATTGATATACACATGGCTGGGAGTAAAATTGACCGTCGCTGAAGGATTTAGATCTACAGAAGTACGTCCAGTACCCGTGATGTACGAATTTGACGTTATCGTAAGGGTATCGGATCCCGTCGTCCCCCGGTTAATCATAAATATACCCCCGGAACTCGCGGGGCTCAGGATCGGGATGATGCTGTTGCTTCCCTGTGTATACCCTCCACCGGTCCCAAGAGAGAAAGTATTGCTCATGGTTGTCCCCACCAGATTATTGGTAAAAAGAGAGTCAAGTCCGACCTTATACTCGACAAATTGGTCCTTTACGACACCCATGTGAAGGATCTCGTTCTCTCGTCCCTGGGCAGGGACACCGTAGACTAGGTACAGGGAGAACGCCACCGTAATAAGACCGAGGATCAGCACAAATCCAATAACTTCGGATAATGCCACTTCGTTTTTATTACCGATCATTTTCTGTACCTGTTGGTTGTGATAGACTTTATTTAAATGTTCTGCGCTGGAATGCTCCAGTCCCGTCGATTGCCGTTTCATGTGGGTGCTCTGCGACAAAACGCAGGTATCCACATGTGGTACGCCACCATAAGTAAATGCTTTCAACTACGCACTCAAGTTTCGTCAGGGAGCCGCACTGCTTCAGGCAGATTCGACCCCATCCGCTCCTGACTCGATAGTGGCTGCTTTGACGTATGCTGCAGACTTCCCGTTTTAAAAATGGTATGGGTATTGTGAACCTCCCGGAGATCCCCCATTATTTTACAAATCCCTGCCAGAACAAATGCTTTTTTGGATTGTACATCATGTACACGCCACGGAATTTCACCTTTTTCACTGATCGTGCAGATGATTTTTGCCGGACCTGATCTTTGGAATCTCTTAAACGTCCAA
>JAPKXU010000016.1 GCA_026394655.1 Methanoregula sp.
CACAACAATTGAACAGCACAACAGATCTTCTGCCCCTGATGCAGGACTTGATGGATTGTACCGGACCTATTGTCCTGAATGTTAATCTCAAAGATAGCGAACAAGCTCGCCGTGATCTTGCGGTTTTTGCAAAATATAACAAAAATCTGGATAACATGATCATAAAACTGGATATGAAAGAGAGCGAGATTAATGACTTCGCAAAGAGCAAAACAAAACAAAAGGAATTATTGGATGAAATGCTGAATGCATCAGTCTCACTTGATGAATTAAAGAACCTCGAGATACAATATCGAGACCAGGACAATCCCAACATGCTGGTATCTGTTTCGATGCAACAGGAAGCCATCCGGGGAAAAGTAAAAGAGATCTATGGACAATACCAAAATGAAACGAAGAAAGTAGTGGAGATTGGTACGAACTTTGGTGCAAATGCCACAAAAGAAGGAGAGAGTCAGCAGGAATTTAAACAAATTGTCGAAATAAACGATAAAATAGCACAAATAATAGAAACTCCACATTCCCGAATCCCCACTCTTTCCCTTCTTATAAAGCCAGATACCGGAAAATATCAGGACATTATCAATATATCTGCGTTCTACTCATCAACCGAAGTGTTAAAAAACAATCATCCAATCACAATTTTCATTGATAACAACCCTGTTCGTCAGGGAATTACTGACAATGAAGGAGTATTCCATGATACATATGTAATTGAAAATATCACTGCCGGAATACACCAGATAAATGCTACCTCCGGAAGTACCGCGTCAGAACCTATTATATTAAATATTACATTGGTGCCCTCTTCAACATCCATTAACATTATACCGGTAAAAAATAAACCAGAGTTCGTCCAGGTTTCCGGGACAGTCATTGCAAATAAACCGGTAATATTTGCCCCGGTAAATATTGTGGTGGATTCCCGCACAAGTATCCAACTTACAACGGATAAAAACGGGCTTTACAAGACACAGACGAGGTTCTCCCCGGGACGACATTGGATCGATGCACGATTTGACAATGCGAGTTATCCTGTCTTTTCATCCATCAGTTCCGCGTATGAGATTGTCGCATCCCAGGATAAGATCCTGAGTATCACACTCATTAATGTGACAAGAAATGCAGATACTCTACGACTTACTCTCATCCCTTATACTGCAACGTATAAGGATATCGTCAATTTCAGTGGAATATTATCAGGAAGAGATCCAAAATACCAGAATGTCGATGTTTTTATTGACGATGCATATTATCGGACTCTTCTGACGGGATCCGATGGTTCGTATGCTGAGCCCTATATCATAGAAAAGATCAAGACCGGAAAACATACGGTCTTTACCAGTTATATTGATCCCGGTGTGGGAGAGATCCGTTCTGAACTCCGACAGTTTGTCGTAAATTCCGTTGATTCCCGCACCTTGCTTGAGATTGAGAGAACAGATAATGGAACCCGACTCACCTGCCGGGGGAATGTGACTGCAAATGGACAAGGAATATCTTCAGTTCCGCTGGAACTCGTGTGGGATGATTGGAATGTCATCAACATACGAACCGATGTAAATGGATCGTTCCTTCAGAAAGTGGTACTTCCCGTAGGCAATCACAGCATCTATGCACGTTTTACATCACAAGAGTACCCGGTGATTTCCTCCCGGAGTAGTACATATCCCATCACAATATTGCCGCCAGTTCCGGGACTATCGCTTGAAGTAAAACCAACATCAGGTATCTATACTGATAGTCTCACGTTTAACGGGGTGTTGGATCATCCCGACAATCGGGAGAAGGCTGTAGATATATACATTGACAATAAATTCCTGACATCGACAACGATTGCCCGCACCGGACAATTTAGCCAGAACATGGTGATCGAACAGTTGCCCGCTGGTCAGCTTTCAGTACAGGCACGATTAAATGAAATGTCTTCTGGAGTTAAGACATTCACTGTTCTTCCTGTTCATACCCGGACTACATTGACCGTCACACCGGTCAACAACTCCGCGCTCTTTACCTGCAATGGCACAGTTATGGCTTTTGATCAGGCAGGAGATATCATCCGCAGACCGGTAAGTCTCAAGGAAGTTCATGATATCCTCGCCACACTTGGGAAAGATCCAATGAAAGCCGCAAAAAGACCGGTCAGCGCTGCCCCGGTTGCGCTTAAGGTCAACAATGAAACCCTGCTGGAGATGCAGACTGATGCTGTTGGGAGGTTCTCTTCTGTTGTTGTACTCCAGCCCGGTGATAACGTCATCACCGCCCGGTTCGTCAACCAGAGTTTCCCGCTTTTCACTTCACAGAGTAAAGGTATCTCCGTAAATATCCCATCAGCGAACCTGTCACTGTTAGTCGAGACCCGGAGTTCTTCAGTCAGCCTGCTCGCACCCGTCATAGTCGTAGCTGCGATTCTCCTCCTCTTTATCGGCGGATCGATCTTTTACCTTAAACGGCGATCGATTTTTTTCAGAACCAGACAAACACCGGCGGATCTCAGTTCCGAACCGGAGATCCTCGTATCACCCGAAACACTGACAAAAGAGATCGAAGAAGTTGATCCATTCCTCTCGTCCGTCTCACCACCGGATCCGGATAAGGTCTCACCCGATCCCATTTTTGCACAGTATGTCCGAATCTTAAACGAACGAGGACTGAGTACTGCCGCACGAGCAGTCTACATACATTTCACCAGGACCATCGCAGAGAAACTGCACATCCGGCGCCACCGGACACTAACTCCACGTGAATTCCTTCGTTCATGCGACAAGAGACCCTTCACTGGAACGTTCTCGACTTTTATCACCGTTTATGAACATGTCCGGTATGGTGGGGCGAGAACTCCCGCAAAGGAGAGCGAATTCGAGGAGTCTGTAAAGAAGACGGACGAATCTATCGGAGGTGAAGAAGATTAGGGCTGCCTTCTGGTTCACGGGACTAGTCCTCCTCTTTTCGGCGCTCATCCTCGTCGGGCACCTCTCCACAAACAGTCTTGAGTTCTCACGGTACAACACTGGCTGGAACGGCACCTCACAGTTCTTCTCAGATCTCGACCGGCACCGGATGGTGGAAATTTCGGACACCTCACAGATCAATGCATACACATCTAACGCTACACTCCTGATCATTGCACCGTACCGTCAACCTACGACCGAAGAACGCACGGCATACCGTTCATTCATCGAACGGGGCAACACGATTATCATTGCCGATGATTTCGGAACTGGCAACGCCATCCTGCGCAGTATCGGGAGCCAAATCTCGATCCAGCAGGGCAACGTATCAAGCATTGACCGGGCGTATGGGGACTCGTACTTGGTGATTGCCTATCGATCAGCGAATGAGACTCCAGTACAGGATATTAATAAAATCCTCCTGAACCGTGCCGCCCCGCTCGATGGAGGTACTATGCTTGTGCGGACATCCAGCATGAGCTGGATCGATGCGAATGGCGACCGACGGATTAACAACAACGAGCAGATGGGGGCATTTTCCGTAGTCGCGGCGGATAAGATCGGCGGCGGCAGGCTCATCGTTATATCCGATCCGAGTATCTTCATTAACTCGATGTATGCCGAGGACCCGCGATGGGACAACCATATGCTCATCCGGACTCTCGTGGATGGTGGGGACGCAATACTCGTTGACCAGACAAACTCCCGCACGCGGGATGCACAGGGATTAAACGAAATACTTCATGTCATAAGAACCACATTAATAATAGAACTTGTACTCTTCGGCGTGCTGATGTTGGTTCTTGGATGGGCATGGCAGAAGAAGAAGATTTAGGTGTCAGGATGGAAGCGAGCTTATCGGAAAACGGGATACAAGAGATTTCACAATTGTATACAACCGTAAATGAAAAGATCGGGACATTTGTTGTTGGTAACCAGAAGCTTGTCGATTTCATCCTTGTTGCCATGCTCTCTGAAGGACATATCCTGATTGAAGGAGTGCCGGGCACCGCAAAGACCACGATCGCAAAGTCGGTCGCCCTGATCACGGGTTGCGGGTTCAACCGTATCCAGGGAGCAATCGATCTTCAGCCGACGGATATGATTGGCGTGCGGATCTATGATACCGACAAAAAAGAGTTTTCCCTGCGGAAAGGACCTGTCTTCACCAATATCCTCCTCGCTGATGAGATCAACCGTGTGAACCCGAAATCCCAGAGCGCGTTTATTGAAGCGATGAGCGAACGGCAGGTGACTATTGACGGGATAACAATGGCGCTGCCGAGCCCGTTCTTTGTAATCGCGACGCAGAATCCATTTGAGTTCGAAGGGACATTTCCCTTAATCGAAGCCCAGCGGGACCGGTTCATGTTCGGCATCAGTTCCGCGTACCTGAGCGCGGAAGAAGAACTCAATATCATCAAACGAGTCCATTCCGGGCAGCTCCTCTGGGAAACATTTGCCCGTACCCTGACACCTCTTCTTTCCCCGCAGAACATACAGGACCACATTGAGGCAATCCGGCACGTCACGGTTGAAGATCCTGTCCTCGAGTACATCCGGGATCTGGTTATGGCGACCCGTACACACCCGGATATCAATCTTGGGGGTTCAAGCCGTGCTTCGATCGCGCTTGTCAATGGCGGCAAAGCACTAGCAGCCCTGCGAAACCGTTCCTTTGTGATCCCGGATGACATAAAGGAGATCGCACCGGCTGCACTCAATCACCGTATCATCATCTCCCGTGAGGCAGAAATCGGGGGGTTGACATCACGGCAGGTGCTGGACGAGATCTTAAGTAAAGTCGAGGTGCTCTGAGTTGTGCTGATGCGACGGTGTGCACAAGGGCTGAGCCTCGTTATCATCGTCATTATCTCCTGTGCATATATCCTTGATGACCTGACGCTCCTGCTTGCCGGGGGAATTCTTCTCGCTGCACTTTTGGGGCAGTATCTTCTCTTTCTTTACCGGTTTCGGGGCATCGTTACCTCAGTCGCGGTACAGCGCTCCCTTGAACGTTCACAGGTAAGGAAAGGGATGATCTTGCGTGTTGAGACAACGGTTACCATTACCGTTCCGCCCCCGATGACTGCAAGGATCAGCGATAGTATACCTTTACAGGTTGCCATCCAGGACGGTGATACATCCATTCCTGTAGAACCGGATCTCAATTCCCGTACATACCAACTCAAATACCGTATCATGCCGGTGATGCATGGGAATTGCCGGTTTCCCGGGATCTCTCTTACAGTACGAAATGTATTTTTTGAGAACAGCATCGCGCTTTTTGCTGACCCGTTTAGCGGACCCGAACTGCTTGTCCAGCCGGTTGGGATGTTTGACCCCTCAAACCGACAATCAACTGCCGAATCACATGAAGTCGAGAAACTGAAAGTGGTGAGCGGGTTTGGCATCCGCGCGCTCCGGGAATACTACATGGGAGATGACCTGCGACGGATTGACTGGAAACTTTCCGCGAAGCACAACAAACTCTATGTCAGGGAATATACCGGGATGGTGAATCTTCCTCCGTTACTTATTGTTGATCTGCCGTGGCGCGGTGCACCGTATCCCGAAGCAGATTTGAACCGGATGGTGAGTGTTGTTGCCGGGCAGGCAGAGCACGCCATCCGCTTCTACCAATACGTGTCTATCCTCGTGATCTCCGGTGCAAATATCCTTCATTTTACCCCGGAGGAGAAAGATTTGCAGCACTGCATGTCGGTGCTCCGTGAATGGATGCACCCGGCGGAGCGCATGGTACACGAGTATCACGTACATGATCGAGCGGATATCCGGGGAAATGTCCGGCATCTTGAGACCGTTATCACGCAAGGTGGAGAACCGGGAAGTATTGTATTCTCTGGCAACCTGCGTAAGCAGTACCTTCGCATGATGATGTACATGCAGGCAACCGCATTTACCGGACAGATTGCCCGAACGCTTTCTTCGGTTGCGATTGACGAGTGCTATCTCTTCTCGCTCGGGTGCGGGGATAAGAGCCATATCCGGCAGATCATACGGCAGGCAAAAATTGCGAAGATCATCGTGCATATCCGGCTGCCCGTGACTGATATTGCTACGCGTGATCCCATCAGCAACCTCTACCGGGAAGCTGATACCGTGGAGGCATTTGCATGAAGCAGGAGCATCGGGATTATTTGTTTCTGGCTGTTCTCGCAGCCGTGGTGATCGGCGTCACCGCATGGAGCGGGTCACCGGTATGGTATCTCAATATCATCTTTCTCTGCCTGTTCGGGGGGGTTTTCTATGCGGCAGGCAGCTGGCATGACCGGGCGTTCTATCTTGTCTGTGCTGGTGAACCGCTCATCGTTGCCTGTGGTATCATGAACATCTGGGCGGGTTTGTTTGCCATGTGGATGGTTGCCGGGCTTGTGTGCAACGCGATGGGTATGCTGGAGTTTTCCCATGAGCTCAAAATATTTGTCCTGTTCTGCGGTGTCACGGTGCCACTTGCCATTCTTATACACGTATCAAACCATGTCGTTTTGCCGTTACTTATCCTCGCTGCTGGCACGGGTGCAATCTTCGCCGTGGAGACGATCCGTGACCACCAGTTCAGAAAACAGTATGGAGCACATCCATGAAAATCCCTCACTTAAATCCCTATTACCGTGCCGCGCTTATCCTTATTGCCGCGTCGGCTGTTCTTGTTGCCATTGCCGTATTGACCGACCGCCGGGATATCACGACAGCTGCCGTTGTGATATCTGCCCTTATCTGTCTCCTTACGGGTATCTTCCTTGCGACGCTTTCAAGGAGTGAACCGCTCGATCTCCAGTACGTGAGCCTGCTTTCGGTTCAGGGTTCTATCAATCTCTGTCGGATCTGCGCAGAGCTCGGCATCCAGGGGAATGCAACGATCATCCCAAAAGGAAAGTATGGCAGTACACAAACGATGCAGTTTTTGCCTGTCGCGGAATACGGTGGCGCACCCCAGTTGGGAGAGACCTTTGTATCAAGTCCGGATAATGCGGGGGTGCTCTTCGTCCCATCCGGCGATCCACTGCTCCGTGAGATCCGCGAACGGGAGCAGTTGGTTATCCCACCGGAGATAGCAGCAATAAAAGATCTGATCACGGAGATTGGTGTCGATGTGCTCGAGGTTGCAGAACGGGTTTTTGTGGCGGAAGATAACGAACACGTCACCGTCACGATGGAGGGGTACCGGCTCATAAGCGGGTGTAAGGAGATCACCCGTGAATCACCCCGGTGCTGCACGGCGATTCCCTGCCCGGTGTGCAGCTTGTTTGCATGCGTTCTCGCGGAAGGGACCGGATCTGTTGTGCAGCTGGAACGCTGTACCGTACATCCCGAGAATGATTCGGTCGATGCTGTGTTTAATCTTGTATCGTGACCGTTTTTCTGCCAGACCGTTTTGCCCTTTTGTCCCGTATATCCAAGACTCAAAAGCGCGTCCATAGCTGGCTAACGAATTGCATGTGCGTTTTTCATTCTGGTGCCTGCAACTGCACAAATCAGGGGTGTTTTGTTATTGCGATTTGATGGTGACCCAGAGATGGAGATCCCGGTAGCTCTGGTTGATCCGGTCCATGCCTTGTACCTGCTCGGCAGGGACAGTATCATTGAAGAGCAGGAACTCGATACGGTTGTATCCCGTTGTTTTTGGCACAAAGGAATACGGGGTGATGACCGTCTGGTTATGTGCCACCGGTACCGTGAACCGGCTAATCGGGGTCATCGCGTTCACGGTTGAAGTATTGTCCGTCTCGTTAAAGTTCATCTGCATGAAATAGGTCTCGACCGTATACGTGATATTGCGGTATTCATGGTTGCCAATGCCGATGTAGAGTGAACTGTTCTGCCCGGTGAAAAGATTCGTGGGATAGTCTGCCGCCATCTTTTTTTCACCAAGAATGAAAAATTCTGTGAACTTTTCTCCTTCCTTCGGGACGACAATCACGTATACGGTTGTTGCCACTGCTGCGACAATGGCTAAAAGGAGGATGATAGAGAGCGCGCGATCGAGGCGGGAAGTCTGGGCAGGGAAGAACTCATCTTTGACTGACTGCTGCATCGCATGGAGCGGGACAACGAACCGCTCTTCATCGGGAAGCTGCGCTCGCCGGTACAGTGCAGCAAGGCTCATCGCGACGGTGAAGATGACGAGGCTTATGACGATGGGGTCAAGCCGGATGCCCCACGGGGTGTAGTTCAACGCGAGCCCAATGAGCGGGACGACGGCGATGGATAGCCCGAACGAGAGGGCAACGCGTTCAATCCCGTCAATGTCTTTTGACCCGGGGAAGAGTGCAGCGATAAGGGTGTAACCCGGGATGAAGAGTACCATGGGCAACCCAAACAGGATACGCAGGAATGTCTGGTTCACCGGTGGCAGGTAGATGCCGATGACCGTGAGGACGAGCCAGCAAAAAATGATTTTCAGGTCGATGGGAACGGTCTCTTTATAGATCATCCGGGAGAGCGTATCGAGCATCGTATCGGAAGACCGTTCTCTAACCATTAAAAATAGTTATTGTTTTGATCGTTTATAGATGAGGATGCACAGAAGACCCTTCCCGATTATGAGAATTATTGAGAGCGGAGCTGGTTTTGCCTTGTTGCTGCCATTTTAAGGGCACCGGGGGTTTCCTCCTGGCATCTATGTGTAGTCATGAGCCGTGCTGCAAGCTATGCGGTTTCCCGCACGATTTTCCATACGCCTACCGGAGATCAATCAGCTGTATTCACTGTCGTCCCCGCATCTTTAGTGGGAAGTGATATACGCATGGGTCATTGGTAATCATCTGCCGTGTACCATAAAAACTCATATTTTTCCATGATCTCGATTATTCTTGGCACCCGTCCCAAAATTATCGAGATGTCTCCCATCATTCGCGCATGTGATACGCTGGGTTTGCAATGATCGGGCATTCACACAGGGCAACATCACTCCTACGACATGGATCGTCTCTTCTTTGACGAACTTGATTTACCTCCTGCGCAATCCAACCTTGATATGGGATCCGGTAATCATGTGAAGCAGACCGGTAGGATCTTGGCAGGTATCGAGCAGTGTTATCTGAAGGATCGCCCGGATATGTTCCTGAAGATCAGGGAGTTTGTGAATGCCAGTATTTCCTTGTGACTGTCCACCAGGCAGAGAACGTGGATGTGAGATCGCACCATTGCGGTATTATTGAGGGTCTTTTTCAGATTCAAAAATTCTATGACATGCCGATAATCTTTCCTATGCATCCGCGTACGCAAAAAATGATGCGGGAATTTGGGATTTCGGATACGGGGATCACTATCGCTAACCCGATCGGGTACCTCGCGTTTTGGCTGATCGAAGCACAAGCCCGTCTTATACTTACAAATTCGGGCTGCGTGCGGGAAGAGGCGTGCATTCTTTACGTTCCGTTTAACCCTGCGCGAGAATACGGAACGTCTCGAAACGATCGATTGTGGGGTAAACCTGCTCGCGGTAACGGTCCCGAACCGTGACATCGGTGCACCGGATGCTGGCATCATCGCGGGCGTGGGAGAAACCGTACTGGGATGGTCGGACCGGGGAGCGGATGGTCTCTATCTGCATGAACCGATATGCCGGATTGTAGTTCTCCATGTCTGGCTGACAGATGTAATAGAACAGAAAAAAATTTTCTCATTGGTCAATTGGTAATGAGGGAAGAGCGGTAAGGGGGATGTCCCATCTGCAACGAACATCTACACCAAAATTACTCACGTTCTTTACGACAAGAGCCCAAGTTGCGAAGGCAGCGTTTTTTTACGGTCTATTCCTGGAATTATATCCAATGGTGCGGTCATTTATAGGTAGAGTGCCTCATCTTCATACAATCAATAGTGGTTCAATAAGGAAGTGCAGGTTTATCCATGAAGTATATTGTCACCGGTGGTGCAGGGTTCATCGGGTCCCATATCATCGAAGAGCTTGTCAACCGGGGTGATGAGGTTGTTATTCTCGATAATCTCTTCTCCGGTACTATGACAAATATCGAACCGTTTCTCTCTCAAAAGAATGTTTCGTTTGTCAAGGGGAGTGTCACAAACCTTGACCTGCTTAAAGAGATATTTTCCTCTGCTGATGGGATCTTCCATGAAGGAGCAATCGCATCGGTACCTCGTTCAATCGCAAACCCGGTTGCCACCAACGAGGCGAATGTGACCGGTACGTTAAACATCCTTGTTGCTGCACGGGACTGCGGCGTAAAAAAAGTCGTATTCGCATCGTCATCCTCGGTTTACGGGAACACCCCGACACTCCCGAAACGAGAGGATATGACTCCGGCTCCGCTCTCACCATATGCGGTATCGAAGCTGACCGGGGAGCACTACCTGCGGGTCTTTTCCGAAGTGTATGGGATCAACACGGTATCGCTGCGCTACTTCAATGTTTTTGGTCCCCGGCAGGACCCGGAGTCCGAGTACGCCGCGGTAATCCCGAAATTTATCACCAGCATCCTTGCCCGCCAGTCTCCGACCATCTATGGTGATGGGGAGCAGACACGGGACTTCACTTATGTCAAAGATGTCGTACAGGCAAATATCCGGGCGATGGAGAGTCAGGCTCAGGGAGTGTTCAACGTGGCATACTGCCAGCGGATCAACCTCAAGGAACTGGCATCCGAGATCATGGAGATCACCGGTATCTCTGTCCCGCTAAACTTTGAACTGCCTCGGATTGGGGATGTGAAGGACTCTCTGGCGGATATTTCACGAGCGCAGGAGGCATTCGGGTATAAACCGGTATATACGGTAAAAAGTGGGCTTGCGGAAACGGTTGTGTGGTACCGGCAGCAATGCAGGATATAATTTTCTAAGCCGGAACAATTCGGATTTTTAATTGTCCGGTATCTAATGGTTCCTTGACCCTTGTCTATCCATAATGGGATTTATCGTTGTAAGTGTCATTTGCATTTTCGAGCGGTTTAATTCCGTCGCCCAGTACGATAAACCCGTGCCACGTCCGTTCTGATCCTCTTACCCAAAGTTCCCTGGAGATCCCGTCCGGGATTTTTAAGTTCCCGAACACCTGAATCTCCGGTGTACAGATTTTCAGGATCTCGAGGGTTGAATACTGTGGGGACTTCCGTCTCCTGACCCGCAAAGGCTCGTGCAGATCCGGTCATGGATTACGAAGTTGAACGGGATTTTTACTACCACACCAATACGCGTATCACGAATCCCCATGCGGTTGCCTTGTGCTGTGCCTCGCCGATTGCAACCCCCGAGACAATGGTGGCAGATTTGGATCATTTGATATATTTTTGCTCCTGTACATTCCACCACTATATCACAATTTTACCTTTGCCGCGCTCATTCCCTGGACGCTCTTCTCTGAAAGGCTCACCCGTTCAACCACAAGCATGGTGAGCAACGCCGGAATCATGACGAAAGTCTATTTCCCCCGGCTCGTGATGCCGATCTCCGGGATTCTTTCGCCGCTCGTCGACTTTATGATCGCGTTTGTCATCCTCATCATCATGATGGCATACTACGGGTTTGTACCGACCATCGCGATCGTTTTACTCCCACTCTTCATCCTATTAGCCCTCGCCACCTCGCTTGCCATCGGGCTCTGGCTGTCAGCCCTCAATGTCAAATACCGGGATTTCCAGTACACCCTCCCGTTCATCATCCAGATTTGGCTTTATGCATCGCCAATTGTATATCCCAGTTCGATGATCCCGGCACAATACCGGATATTCTACGGGCTCAACCCGATGGTGGGTGTGATTGATGGTTTCCGCTGGGCGTTTCTCGGCGCAAAACCGCCTGACGCGATGATGCTCGTTTCTATCGGCGTGGTTGTTGTTCTCCTCATTGGAAGTTTATTTTACTTCAAGAGAATGGAGCAGTACTTTGCGGATGTGGTGTGAGATGGGGATAATGCATCTTTGGTGGTGATCTTTATGCTTGATGATATTGTCATCCGCGTACTGGGATTGGAGATGAAATATGCCATTAGGGAGTTCAGGGAAAGTGAGCTTGAACATCGTTTATGGGTGCGCTTCGTCAGTTATGATTGAAGAGAAAGAACATTAACGCGAGGATCATACAGAAGAATGCAAGAGAATCTTACCCGAATGATTGATAACAGAAAGGGATATTATATGCAAAAAAAGAACGTCCCAAAGAAAATCTTACATGACATCATACAGCGGATTGTAGAAGTAGCACATCCGGATCGGATTATCATGTTCGGCTCTGCAGCTCGTGGAGAGATGGGACCACACAGTGATATCAATCTTCTTGTGATAAAAAAAGGTGTCAGGAATCCCCGGGACGTAGCAGCAAAGATCTATATGCGGCTTTACGGGGTTGGCAAAGCTGTGGATATTATCGTTGTTTCCCCGGAACAAGTTGAAAAATATCGGGATTCCCCTTACCTGGTGATTAATCCTGCCACACGGGAGGGTGTCGTGATTTATGACGCGAAAAAGATTGCAACCGGATAATCCGGTTGAGTGGCTGAATCGTGCAAAGAGCAGTCTCTCTTTTGCACGAAAGCATCATCTACTAAAAAAGTTGATGAACATAACCATCGTATATGCATAAAAAGGAGCGAATCTCTCATGGGGAATTACAAGAACAATGAAATTATTTTTATTGTCGAAGAGTCACCAGAAGGTGGTTACGAGGCGCGATCATTAAATTACTCTATCTTCACGGAAGCGGATACTTTTGAAGAACTAAAAGGAATGGTT
>JAPKXU010000120.1 GCA_026394655.1 Methanoregula sp.
GATGTGTGCAGAGGAGGGGATGCAGAGGATACCGTAGGGAAATAAAGTGGCGGAGGCATTGCGGGAGCGGGGGGTTGTGGATGGCGGACGGACAAACTCCGACCGGTTCTGGTCGGGGATCCGGTGGAAGACTATCGCTGATCGGGATGTATCTGAACGCAGCAGGGGGTTCCAGGAAGTGCTGGTCGTATGATGCTCTGCATGAGGGGGTGGTGTCACGTGTGTCACATTGTACCCTTTTTCCGGGATCTCTTACGAGAAAACTGTACAGAAAAAAGATCCCGGAAATGACCCTTAATGTGACACAAGTGTCACTGCAATGGAAGCGAGATTAACTATTGCAGAAAAAAGCAGGTTTGGTTAGCAGGGTATAGCGGAGCTAGGAACGTACCTTCGTACATCTACCTGTGCCCCGCTCTTTGCTATGCATTCTGCGAGGGTAAAGATTTCATGTGCACCATGCACATCTGCGTAATCCTCTCCACAGTTTGTGCAGATCCGGGCAGGGACATCTTTTACGACAAGGGTCATCACATCCCGATCAACGGTGACGGGTGTCGTGTCCTCTTTGGTATCCCTCTGTTTGCAGATACATTACTTCATTTTGCGTCATTGAATTGTTGTTCAACCCAAAAAAAAACTGTCACCGCACCTTTCAGGGCTTTTTGGTATTCCCGCTCTTTTACCGGTTCATAAGATCCGGGATACCGGGTTGATACTGCATAATGGGTGAGTGAAACGGCAGTTTTTACATCATCCGGCACACAAACGTCATGCTTTTCGAGTGCTTCTATGAGATGGGCGAGCGAATGTGTCTGGGGCGGGACGATTCCATTAAGGATCAGCAGACCTTTAAGTGCTTTTTCTGCTGCCTGTTCGCAGTCAAAACAGAGGTCTTCGAAAACGATATCTGGAGCGCTCTTTCCCTGCCGGGCACGGGCGATATTACTTCGAGCCCGGACAAGCCATGTATCAGCGAGGGACCGGTTTTTCATAGATGATCCTGCCCTGATGTGCAATGTCGTGGTATATCATGAAGGGGTTGTCCATGAGTTCCCCGAATGTCTCCGGAGTTTCGACAATAACATCGACCGGCACACCGACCCCATACAGATCTCGATAGAGTTTCATTGCGAGTTCCCGACGGTGTTTAACCCCCCGCTTGATGACGCAGATATCATAGTCGCTCTTATGGGTCTGCATTCCTTTTGATCGTGAGCCAAAGAGGATAATGCGATCAGGATCGGCAGATCGTGCGATAATATCAATGATCTTTTTGAGTGCCGCTGTATTTGCGCGCGATGTTTTTCCTTTCATGGAATCCCTGCCGGTCATTCTGTACACGCGGTGGTGAGCTGAACGTGTTCTACTGGTAATTGTGTTTTATTCTGAAGAGGATAATCATTTCCCTGTTTCTTCAACAATCAAAAATCTCCTCCCCAGTCAGTTCATAGATCTCGTACACCAGCGATCGATCACCGCATCCGTAGTCTCAACCTGCCAGGACATCTGCATCCTCTCGTGATCGCGTTTGGCATCTTTCAACCCTAATATACAGTAACGATTTCTTCTCATGCATATTCCGTATAACTTTCCTAAAAATGCTCTCGCCAATATCGCCTGAGTCAACCACTCGGAACTGCCCTTGCCCGTCTTTCCGGCGCCCGCCTTGCCACCGCAGTAAAAGGCGCATAAGGCGCCCGGATGGACGAGTCGATCATCAAGCAGATTACCGGGGAATATGCAATTACCGTCCGGAAACTGTACGAGAACGAGTTTGAGTTCACACCGGTTGTGAAGATCTGGCTGACCACCAACCACGAGCCCGTCATCCCGGGCACCGATGACGGCATCTGGCGCCGGCTCTGGATGCTGCCGTTTACCGTCCAGATCCCGGAGGATAAATGCGACACGGATATTGCCACGAAGCTGTTGTCAGAGTCATCCGGGATCCTGAACTGGTGCCTTGCCGGGCTCGCACAGTATTATGCGAACAGGAACCGGCTCGTGCAGCCAAAGAAGGTCTCGCAGGCGACGACTAATTTGCGGACGGTGAGCGATACGGTGGGATTGTTTCTCGCGACGGAGTGCACGTTTGAGCCGGGGGTGGGGTTATCACGATCTGCGTTCCGGGAGATATTCGAGAAGTGGTGTGCAGAGGAGGGGATACGGAGGATACCATCGGGAAAGAAAGTGGCAGAGGCATTGCGGGAGCGGGGTGTTGTGGATGGCTGGCGGACAAACTCCGACCGGTTCTGGTCGGGAATCCGGTGGAAGACTATCGCTAAGCGGGATGTATCTGAACGCAGCAGGGGGTTC
>JAPKXU010000235.1 GCA_026394655.1 Methanoregula sp.
GGCGTTGGCCAATCGCGGATTCGCGCTAAATCAACTCGGCAGGAATTCGGAAGCAGTTGCCTCGTATGACAAGGCACTTGTCATCGCCCCGGGTAACACCATGATAATGCAGTATCGGGAAGTTGCACTTAAACAACAAACGCAACAAGCCCAACAAACCCAACCTACCCCACTCTTGTATGCACCCATAGTCTCAATCTTCCTTGTTGCAGGAATAGCAGTATGGTGTCGGCGTCGCCCCCTTTAAAAAAATTCTTTTTAGTAAGGTTGGTTGATCGCTACCGTTCACTGCATCGGGTAGATGCCGATCATCCTCAGATTGGCAACGGAAAGATCCTGTGAATTGCCCGACTTGAAATCCCCGTTTGCGATCTCCTCCCGGTATTCCTGGTTCCCACGGGCGACCGCTTCTTCGAATGTCGACGAACCGGTCAACGTAGTCTCGATGCAGGAGAACTGACCGGAGGCGTCTTTCTTTGTGTCATAACAAACGAACGCGTGGGTGGGCAGGATGATGATATGGGGATTCATGCCGATGGATTCAAGGGCTGATTCGTACAGGACTGTGCCATCGATACAGTTGGCAGATTTTGATGTAATGGAATCTTTTGGCAGCCGGACGCGCTGGGAGTTCTCGGACGACTTTCCGTAGGCAATGGGCGAGTTGATATAGATGATCTGGTAATCGTTCTTGAGCGCTGTAAAGATCCCCTTCGCTTGAACATTCGAGGATTCTGCCCACATCTCATCCGTGCAGCTGTCCCCGCACTGGTACCCGGTCATCGACCTATCGGGAGTGTATTCGGCAGCCCTGCGCACGAGCGGGTCGATCTCGGCTGCATGCGGGGTTACCCACGCGCCGATATAAGGTGTCATGTCATTCCATTGATCGCCATCAAAGATCGCCCAGACCATCGTGTCCTTTGGGTAGATTTTGACTGGGTGTGTCTGCTCATCGATGCGTGTCCCATCTGCTAGGGCGACCTTGTAGTGGAGCATTGCGGTAGTCATCTCTGAGGGGATTGCACTGGTGCGGAGTGATGGAGTCTGCCCGACTGTTACGTTCCGGTGGGCAGGAACATCGACCGTGTTGATCGACTTCTCGGTATAGCCTTGGATCTCCGATTCCACGGTGACCGTCTGGGGGGTGTCCGTGGGGTTCGAGATTATGAAATCGATGTAGGTCATATTGAGGCTGGGCATCTGGAGGTACGTGGAGGCAAGGATTGAATCCATTGCGCTGATATCCACACTGAGACCGCCGGAAGAAGACGATGAGCCAGGTGAGGTTCCGGTACAGCCGGCAGCCATGACGAGGATTACAAGGAGTACTAATAAACGGAGTGGAGTAAAGAGTTTCATGGCTGGTCTATTATCAATGACGCATGATATGTGTTTTGGTTGCGGCGTGAAAAAGAGAACAGTTGTTGAGTGACACAATTAATGTCCGATTTGTTGACAGAGTTTATGCCGGCTCTTCACCCGCAAGTACTCATACGGTGCTCTCGAAAGCGGACATAAAAGATGTCACGGGTTTAGGACTGGCACTCAGGCACTCTACACCTAACAAACGCTAATCCTTGGCATAAACCCGATTCGCCAATGAGAGTTTACTAACGGTTTGGCAGTTCCAAACTGCTATATTTTTGATAAAATCTCCAAAAAGAGGGCACAATCCCGGTAAAAATACGCGGAAAAATTATTGTCCACGAATTGCTTCATTTGAATTATCCCAATCACGGCAAGATGTTCCGGACTCTTCTGAATGCGTACACAGCTGATGAAAAAATACACGAGTGACTCTCATTGGGTAGTGAACGAAAAAAAAGTTCGACATTTTTCCGGACACCTCTCTCTAAAAAAAATTACGTACTCCACGGCGCCGACTCATTCGTGCCGAGGAATGCGAGTGCATTCTCCCCATACTCTACGGGAGCATAATCGGATCCGGCATGCGGAAGTCCCTTGAACCGCACGAGCCATGATCCATTGATCTGCCCGGCCATACGGACTGAGATCGCATCGGGTGTGAGGTCGTCTGCGGTACCCGCAACGAGCATGACATCCTTATGGATCCCAGAAAGGCTGTCCCAGGACCCGTTCCACGCGAGATCTGCCTGTGCCTCGTTGCGGAGTCCCTGGGGAAGGGTGGAATTGGCGTTGACTGTTTCAATAACCTTGAGCAGTTCTTTTGTCTCGGGAATCCGGATGCTGTATACGTTGGAATCCAGGACCAGCTTTCGTACGCGTTCAGGATGATCGATAACTAACTGCTGGGAGATCGATGACCCCAACGAGACCCCGTAGACATGCATGCTGTCATACCCGAGGGCCGTCATCAGCCCGGCAGCATCATCGGCATACCGGGAAATCGTTGGGGTCGCATTATTGTCACTGCTGTTTCCCATCCCCCGGTGATCGTAGGCATAGACATGGTATTTCGAGGCGAGGATGCCGATGAACGTCTGGTTCCAGCTATCCATTTTAGCGCCGAATCCCGTGATCATCAGGAGGGGTTCACCGGCACCGAATTCCCGGTATCCCAGTTTAACCCCCTTGACCTCTGCATACTTGACGGGTGTGGTGTTGAACGATACGGCCGCATGTGGCTGGACTGCCGGAACTATTTGGACCGTGGGAGCCGGGCAGGTGCCGGAGGAGGTATTCGTGCAACCTGCCACCGCAAGAAGACAGATAGTCACGGTGATTGCGAGAATTGACATCAGTGTATGGTTCAAAGGAAATGCCTCGTAACCGATTCATCGGCAGGAAAAACCGGGTTGTCATTTATTGGGCGAAACCGGAAAATAATCCTTCGCATGCGCGAGAAAAATAGAAAAATAAGGTAAATAAGGTAAAAAAATCTTCAGCGTGATCCATTCCCTCATGTGCGGCATCGCATATGTTCCTGTGGGGGAGCGGCGTATTTATCCGTATAACGGAAAACGCCCAACTCTATCTCCCTGCGATAGATGATTGTTGATTCCTGCGATGATAAAATGCCCGTGTGGGACGCAGACGCTCCTATCTTGTCGGGACGCTGTTCGTCTTCCCGCCGAACCTGATACAGCGCGGGCTACTTTTTTGGAGTTTTCTCCTGCAGATTTTTAGGACAGAAATACTGGCACTCTACAAAAAACGGGATGCGCCGATCGGGATTCCCGGTTTAAGGTTATGTGCGCCAACACAAAATTGGCCTTCTTTGCATTGAGGAGATACAATCACTCATGACTCCATGAGAAGTGCCAACAAAAACGCAGGGCGGACTTGTTATTGGGGTGATGAAAGTTACCTCATATACTTTTAGTTGCAGATACTATGGATTTTCCAGCCCTTTAAACATCCTGCGCGTGAGCTGTGAGGATATAGATTGAATGCGTGTCTGGTGAGGGGAGATCCTGCATATCTCAAAACTGGCCTTTTAAGTTGCAGCATATTTTCACCAATCGACCGTGAGATCCGCCAACAGAAACGTATTGTGGGTTCACTATTGGTAGTGTCCCTCATTCGTTGAGTTTTAATGAGTTTCAGAAGGATTATTTTACCGGTTTTATCAGTTCTCAGTATTTTCTGATTTTCCTGACTGTCGGTCATTATGCATTAATTACACATCATCTTCTCGAATTCGTTTCTTGATTTATCCCGGTCCGGAACGTTATCCTGCTCTGCCCATAATAATTCCAGAAAAACGAACAGACTGTCGCAATTATTTTTGCTGCAATGTAATTGAGAGAGAAGATCTCCACTGCAAGCCAGATTATACAAAGGTTCACCAAGAGACAACTGAACGAAATCACCACAAACATAGTGAATTGCGAAAAATAGTTCCTTTTCCTGTCATGGAACGTGAAATATTTATTCAAGATGTAACTGACCAGGACACCACAACAGTACGACAACGCAGCTGAATAAAGATACCATATGCCACAATATCCGGTTAAAAAAATCAGGAGACCGATGTCAACCAATGAGGATACAATCCCGATGAGAAAAAATCCTATAATCGTCTCGCGCGAAAAAGAGACGAGGAGATTTCCTGCTCCCGTCCATCCATCAAAAAAAGAACCTGCCGGTTTCATATGACCGATTGGTTACGCCAGCCTGCGCAGTCATACAAGGTATACTGGCTTCCCGTTCGGGGACTATCATTTCCCTGTTGAGACAGTTCGCGCTCGTTCTGGAGTACTGTACTGTTGCCGCTTTCACCGCCAAACGGAGGGTTTTGGTCTGCAAACCCGGTACCGCCGTTTCCCCCCCAATCAGATGCAGGAACTGCCGTGCAGTGGCTACCCACCCAAGTAAAAATCTCATCGTTTCTGGAAAACATCCCTCCTCCTTGGGAAGATGACGGGGTAAGGAAATATCGCACCCTGCCATCTTGAATCAGCGCGGTCAGGTTATCCACAGATAGTATCTGGTCGGTTCCTGAAAAACCACCAAGTGACATGACTGGAGCTCCTGTTTTGATGATCAGGTTTGCACCCTCGTTGTTACTGCCTGGCACAGCGACGAGCCAGGTCTCGCCTGTATTATGTGTAGTAAGGTAATCTGCAAGTTTCTGGATCTCGTCCCCAAAATCCATTACATTGTTTCCGTTCGCCATGCCGGAACCACCCTGTGACAGTTTCGGACCAGCTACCGGCAGGATGCCTCCGCTCCCATAGATGACCGGCGTGCAAGCCCACACAAAGGATGCAATGAACAAAAATGCGATTGCAATGATTGCCACCGGTTTTTCCAAATCTCCGATGCTGATTTTTTTGTGTATTTTCAGCGCAATCATTACGACAGTAAATGCAATGGTTCCGGT
>JAPKXU010000214.1 GCA_026394655.1 Methanoregula sp.
CGGTTTCTATTCCGTTCATCGCCCCGGCGAGCTTGATGTCCATGAGCACAAGATCGGGTTTCCGGGTTTTTACCGCACGAATCGCGTCCTCACCGGTGGCGACCGGTTTGTGAACCGTATACCCAAGTGAGGAGAGGGTTTGAACGAGGTTTGCTGCAATGAGGGCTTCGTCTTCAACTACGAGGATGCTGTACTTATTCATCGGAACTACGCTCCTTACCTTCCGGCGCCGGGAACCGGATCGTATACGCGGTTCCTCCCGTGGTGCTGATAAGAAGACTCCCCCTCAGCTGGTGCTCCACAATGAACCTGATCAAAAACAGCCCGAGCGAGTGGGACATGGTGACATCGATCCCTTTCGGTACCGTAATTTCGAACCGTGCCCCTTTGTCCTGTTTCCCGTTCTCGCGAATCGTCATACCGGAAAGTGCAAGGCACTCATCGATAAAGAACAGCCCAAAGCCAGCGTTTCCACTGAAGCCCCGGTCAAAAAGACGGGCTTTAACATTAGGGGAGATCCCAACACCATCGTCTTCGCAGATCAAAATATGCCCATCCGGAGTTTCCTCGCAGGAAAAGGTGATGCGTGTGGGGTGGTCATTTGAAAACCCGACCGATTCATATTGGGTATTCTTTACTGTAGTTTCCCTTAGGGAGCAGAGGGTCTGGCAATCAAGGGTAGTACCAAACCGATCCGTTGCCAGTACCATCATTGGCACCTCCAGTATTCGAAAAAGATGCAAAAATCCAGACCGGCAGGCAGAAATATGAGAAAGCGGCCATCTGTTTCCCCTACCCCATCTGCTCCCTTTTCCCGCACGATCATTATACCAATTTCTCCATTGACCAATTAGCATGTAAAGCAGAGGATCCCATTCCTTATTTCAGATCCGGCGGAACAGGGTGGGGGGTAGCCGGGGTTTGTTGATTATCGGTGTCAGATTCGGTAGTGCCTTGCTATCACTGAATGATGAATATGCATTGCTCCTATCATTCATGAGTAATGTTATGATTAATCATAATGATAATCATTGTAAATAATTTATTGTTAAATAAAACATCGGAATTTCTTTATCTAATTGAATAGACAGTCAAGAGCATCCAAATATCTCATGAGGGAATCACCTTAGGGAATTGTTCAGGATTATAGGTGATAGAAGAGGTGATCGGGTATTTTCAGCGAAACATACGCGATACAAAAACTTCTCGCAGACCACTTGGAGGGGCTCACGCTCGGGGATATCTCCAAACATCTTGAGATAAACCGGGTCTCCCTTTCCAAGTATCTCGCCACGATGGTCGCACGCGGTGAGATCGAATACCGCAGTATCGGGCGGGCGAAGCTCTACACTTTAACAAAACGGATCCCTTTCGAAAGCATCCTTGGGCAGACCGAAGATCACGTGATCATCACCGATAATGACGGAAGGGTGACACAGATAGAGGAACGGACTGCCGCACTCTATGCCTGCCCCCGGGAACTGATTATAGGAAAATCCCTTGGGGAGGGCAGCACCTACAGGTTCTTCTCCTCCGATGGCTCTCCTCTCTCCGCCCGGCAGATGACGGAAACCGGATCGGGAGAACTCCTGCTGTACTGCGGTGACCAAATCACCTGTTTTCAAGTAAAAAGCATACCCGTTGTTCTTAATGACGGATCCCGTGGCAATGCCTGTATTCTCACGGACATTACAGAAAAGAAGTGTGCGGAGGAAGCATTACAAGAGAGTGAAGCGAAATACCAGCGACTTGCCAACAGTGTTACAAATATGTTGTTTGCCTTTGACCAGACCCTTAAGTACACGTATTGGAACAAGACATTGGAGAGGGTCACCGGCATTCCTGCGAAAGATGCTATCGGCAAGTCGCTATCCGATCTCTTTCCTGATATAAAGGGAACACAAGCAGAACAGGTATTTCTTGATGTATTGAGAACACAGAAACAGCGCAGTTTTATCACCGATTACCCGCTTGCCGGAAAGACTCACTTTTTTGAAATCGACTGTTATTCATCTGCTGACGGACTGTCTGTTTTCGCGAGGGATATTACCGAGCGCAAGTTGGCAGAAGAGGCGCTGCAGGAGAGCGAGCGAAAATACCGTACACTTATCGAGAACATACCGGGGAGGATCTTTCTCAAGGATACTGCATCTGTCTATATCTCCTGTAACGATAACTATGCCCGGGATCTCGGTATTGCAGCTGGTACGATTACAGGAAAGACGGATTTCGATTTTTTCCCGCATGATCTAGCCGAGAAGTATCGGACTGATGACAGGCGGGTCATTGAATCAGGTGTTGAGGAGTCATTTGAAGAGCAGTACACTGTTAATGATGCAAAATACTGGGTTAAAACCATAAAAGCACCGGTGCTGGACGATGCGGGGAAGATTACGGGCATCCTCGGCATGTTCCATGATATCACGAGGCAAAATCTGGCGGAGGATGCGATGTGGGAGAGCGAGGAGAAGTACCGCACTCTTGTTGAAACGATGAACGAGGGATTACTCGCCGTCGATAATAATTGTAATATCACTTTTGTGAATAACCGTTATTGTGAGATTGTGGGGTATTCCCTGAACGAGCTCATCGGTAAACCATCTGTTATGCTGAATGCACCTGAATGTACGAATGTCGCACAGGCTCAGTGGGATATGAGAATGCGCGGTAATTCTGGATCTTATCTTATCAGGCTGATCCGGAAAGATGGTCAAAAAATTAACGCACTTGCAGCAGCGCGACCTATTTATGATGAAAATGGACAGTTAAACGGAAGTCTTATCGTCGTCACGGATTTGACTCCTCTGGAAAAAACCTCTATATCAAGGTTGGATGATGCAAGGCATGTCCAACAGTAATATTCTGTGATGCGAAAATTTTCTGATTCTTCACCAGACTTCATGACAGAACCCCCCCTTTAACCAGCAGCATCCTGAAAAATTCCTGGTATTATTGTAAACGAACTGGTCAGCAATGCCATCCAGCACGCGTTCCCTGAGGGCAGGAACGGGACGATGAGTTATGAGCCCGGCGAACCGGAAGCCGTCTTCCGGATCTCCGTTCTCCGGAGAGTGGAGTCGGACAAGTCAGGAGTGCGGGAAGAATAACCAGTATCCTGGTTTCGATGGAAAGGGCAGGTTAAAGAGTGTTAGGTTGCTTTCGTGTACCGGATGCTTCCCCGGAATAATGCACGCCGGGGCAGGATGAATACGAACCGTTTCTGCACTCATGGGTCTTTCGGATACCGATTGTAACTTTACCCCCGGAGCGTAATTGCACTCTCACGGGCTTTTTAACCGCGATGAGTGATACTCTTTGAGAATGTGTGCAGAGCGGGAGCGGCGATGAACATACCGTCAGTCTTTCGTTCTGTCGCCATCGGCTGTTCACGAACGCTCCTCACACCATGCTTTGCATAGTGTTCGTCGCTGTCGATCGGGCACGTGCCTCACGCTCGGTGACTCGCTCGAACCGCTGTTAATGGTCCGGCTCCTTGATCAGACCGCCACCATCGGCTTCGTCCGGCTCTCCCAGCCCAAGCTGGCAATGAACCTTATTATCGATCAGCAGTTACACACTGTCCCAATGCGGTTACTCATACCGATGCTCAACGGGAGTCACCGCAAGGCGCCGCTGTTTGTGCCGGCGGCAGATGTGGAGCCGGATGCAGGGGTGAGTCTGGCAATCTCAATTTTGGATGATTGGGGGTGTAGAATGGACAGTTAAAATTTTTCCAATCGTATATGATGTCAGGATCAATGTATCATTACGTATCGATTATGATAAAAAAGACGTAATCCATAGAGATCGATGCATAGATCTCTGCAATTATGGGTATTGTCCTACAATAACATACTTTATTAATGAAATAAACAGAACACTCTTGGGAACGTCCATGGCTCGACCAAGAGGCTTGATTGAAGTTGTTTGTCAGAATTCTCACTGTGATTATTTTCAGAAAGAAGAGGGAAAAGGGAAAAGATATTATCAAACGAGGACTTGATGCAAAAACAGGACATCAACGGTACTATTGCTATCATTGTGGAAAATTTTTCATGGAGACAAAAGGAACGCCATTATTTAATAAAAAACTCACGGAAAGTGAAATTATCAATATTTGCAAGCATTTTGTAGAAAAAAATGGAATAAGAAGCATTGAAAGAATAACTGGACATCATCGTGACACGATTGGGAATTTATTAGTCGATATTGCTGAACATGCCAAACAAATGAACGAATTTCTTATTCAAAATGTTGGATTGAGCACTATCGAATGTGATGAATTTTGGACATTTGTTAAAAAAAACAAAAGAAAGTTGTCAATCCAGGCACAGACTCAAATTTCGTTGGCGATGCATGGATCTTTACCAGCATAAAAAGAGGATCATATTTCCTGATTTCATTTGCGGTTGGTAAACGTACGTATCAAACCTGTGAAGCAATGACGGAAAAAATGTATTCTCGTCTTGATTTGCCATCTCCAGATTATAAAATTGAAATATTTTCTGATGGATACGAAGAATATGCAAAATGTTTTGCGAGTTATTATGCAACTACATGTATAGATTATGGACAAATTATCAAAATTCGTGAAGGGTCAAAAGTTGTTGACAAAATAAAAAGGATTGTCTGGGGTAATCCCGATTTCAATTCAATTGACACCGTAAACGTTGAAAACTCAAACGGCATTTTTCGAGAGAGGGTCGGGCGCATTGTTCGAAAAACAAAATGCTATTCGAAGTTAAAACCCAAATTGGAATGTGCAATAGAGATTTTTCAATTCTATTGGAATTTTGTAAACGAATTCAAAGACAAAAGAACCCCAGCAATGATCGAAAACATTGTTGATCAAAAGATTACTTGGAGCATGTTTTTGCATGCACCAATTAAGTATTTTTAGTTAGGACAATACCCAATTATGAGTTGTATGAATGTGAGGACTAAAATATCGTTGAAAATTCCTCAAAACACCTGACAAATAATACTCATTCTACCAAGGTTAATTTTTTACAAACTATGCAACTGTATCAATAGATATCGGAGTCACTCAAAATGAGTTCACACATCAAGATTTGGAAGTGTCAAAATGTAAATCGTTATGCAGAGTCAACCAAATTCAGTTATTAAAACGACATAATTATGTAAGTCCTATAGATATATACAAGCAGAACATAATTCCCAACATGGCTCGTGATGCCGTCAGGTTGATCCCTCCGCAAATTCTCTATAGAGCAGTTCATCCCGAATCTCTTCAACACTATTGGCGGGCAAAACGAGGGGGAGGTCATATGCGGCGTATCCTCCTCTCTCTCCGTTGGCTTTTCCTCATTGTTCTTAGTATCACTATCATCACCTCAATCGTGTCTGCGAATGACCCGAGCGCGCATGCGATTCTTTTCGGTGCAAAGAATCCTGTGCTGTCAGCGGCGGCATCCAATTCCAATGAGTCCCCGTTTTCCGGGACACTCATGTTCCGGTTATCCAACCTGGACCGGGAACAGTACCTGAACGGGATCACTTCCCATGCGGCAGGAACCCTTGAGAAGAACATCCGTACATCGCTCTCAGCATTCCGGTATGATGAACAAAGTGGTGCATGGAACGCCGTCAATTATGAACGGCATATCAGCATCCGGGCCACCGCTGCCGAGGGCGTCCTGATAACACACGAGAAGGGATCCATCGGCATGCTGCTCGCGGGGATCGGACGGGGAGAGAACCTTCAGAATGTCCCAGCCGGCACCATCCGCGCCAACAGCGACCGGCTGGAGATCGTCCGAGGCACCGATACGGAATGGTACCTGAACTGTAACACCGGAATCGAACAGGGTATGACGCTTGCGAGCCGCCCTGCCGGCACCGGGAACCTCCAGATAGCCTTCAATCTTTCCGGGACTCTCACACCAGCGCTTGAGCGCCAGACGTTGGTCTTCTCTGACCGGAACGGTCCGGTCATCAATTACGCGGGACTCGCAGCATACGATGCAACCGGCAGGAACCTCCCGGTGAAAATAGTCCTTCGCGGCACCCAGCTCTCTTGGGAGGTTGATGACCGGGACGCGATATACCCGCTGACTATTGATCCGACATTGTCACCGGTTGCCGGTTTCACCGCTGACAAAACCAGTGGACCCGCACCCTTAGCTGTCCAGTTCACTGACACGACAACAAACTCACCGACCGGCTGGGCCTGGTTCTTCGGAGATGAGAATTACACGGCGCCTTGGACGCAGGTAAACGCGAGTTCCGGGTGGACAGCCCGATACGCTCACTCCAGCGTCACGATGCCGGACGGCAGCGTCGTGCTTACGGGCGGTACATTTGGTCCCGATATGAATGATACGTGGCGGTCAACGGATTACGGGACAACCTGGACCCTGATGAACGCGAGTTCCGGGTGGGCACAACGAGAGTTCCATACCAGCGTCGTAATGTTGGACGGTAGCATAGTCCTGATGGGTGGTGTGGGCGGCAGCGAAATGATGAGTGATACGTGGCGGTCAACGGATTATGGGACAACCTGGACGCAGGTAAACGCGAGTTCCGGGTGGGCGGGACGTGCGGCTCATACCAGTGTAGCGATGTCGGATGGCAGCATCGTCCTGATGGGTGGCTATGGCTGGATGGGAGATTATACTTACTATTTCAACGACACCTGGCGGTCAACGGATTACGGGACAACCTGGACCCTGATGAACGCGAGTTCCGGGTGGGCGGGACGGTATGCTCATACGAGCGTAGCGATGCCGGACGGGAGTATCGTCCTCATGGGCGGATTTAGAGAGGACTATTATCTCCGCGATGTCTGGCGGTCAACAGATTACGGGGCAACTTGGACTCAGCAGACCGCGAATGCCGGGTGGACGGCACGAAGCGATCATACCAGTGTAGCGATGCCAGATGGTAGCATCGTCCTGATGGGTGGCGCGGACAGTACCGGTTATACGAATGATACATGGCGCTCGACTGATTACGGAGCAATGTGGACGCAGGTGAACGCGAGCTCCGGGTGGACGGCACGAAGCGATCATACCAGTGTAGCGATGCCGGACGGCAGCATCGTCCTGATGGGCGGTTATGACGACGCCGAAGGTTTGAGGAACGATACGTGGCAGTTCCAACCCACTGGATCATCGACTCATAATCCGTCGCATACATATACCCTGCCAGGGACCTACCAGGTAGCGCTGCAGGCATACAATGCCGGTGGATACAACAGCACGCGGAAAGCAGGGTATATTAGAGTACCACCGATAGTGACTGGGATTACGCCATCAACCGGACAGAACACGACAACCATCAGTATCACAAACCTCGCCGGGACAGGGTTCTCCGGGACACCCACTGTCAACCTGACGAAGACCGGGCTGAGCAACATCACGGCAACCGAGGTCACCCGGGTGTCGTCATCTCAAATTACCTGTACGTTTGACCTTGCCGGGAAGACCATTGGTCTCTGGAATGTGACCGTTATCAATCCTGACAATCAGGAGGGGTCATTGGTCGGCGGGTTTACGATTACGAATACGACCCCGGCACCGGTCGCCGGATTTTCCGGCAGCCCGACAACCGGCTCTGCGCCTCTTGCGGTAACGTTTACAGATGCATCAACCAGGATGCCCACTGGCTGGGCGTGGTTCTTCGGCGATGAGAATTACACGGCGCCGTGGACGCAGGAGACTGCGAATGCCGAGTGGACAGCAAGACACGCTCACAGCAGCGTGGCGATGTCGGACGGCAGCATTGTCCTGATGGGCGGTTCTGAAAGCGGCACCCGTGAGAATGACACGTGGCAGTCGACGGATAACGGCGCAACGTGGACGCAGGTGAACGCAAGTTCCGGGTGGATGGTAAGATCTGCTCACAGCAGCGTGGCGATGCCTGACGGCAGCATCGTGCTGACGGCTGGTTGGACCGGGACCGGTGGCAGCTATTATAATGACACGTGGCGGTCGACGGATAACGGTGCAACGTGGACGCAGGTGAACGCAAGTTCCGGGTGGACAGCAAGAGCGTGGCACAGCAGCGTGGCGATGCCTGACGGCAGCATCGTGCTGATGGGCGGTGATGTCGGTAGCGGCGTCTATAAGGATGACACATGGCGGTCGACGGATAACGGCGCAACGTGGATGCAGGTGAACGCAAGTGCCGGGTGGACTCCAAGATATGGACAGAGTAGCGTCGTGATGCCGGACAGTAGCATTGTGCTGGCGGGCGGTGACTCGAGCGATGACATATATACGAATGACACATGGCGGTCGACGGATAACGGCGCAACGTGGACACGGGTGAACGCAAGTTCCGGGTGGATGCCAAGAGCCTATCACAGCAGCGTGGCGATGCCTGACGGCAGTGTCGTGCTGATGGGCGGTTATGACGGCAGCAGTTATTATAATGACGTGTGGCAATCAACAGATAACGGCGCGACGTGGACACAGGTGAACGCAAGTGCCGGGTGGGCGGCAAGAGCGTGGCACAGCAGCGTGGCGATGCCTGACGGTAGTGTCGTGCTGATGGGCGGTGTAGTGGGCGGCGGCGGCAATACGAATGACGTTTGGCGCTTTGTGCCCACCGGGTCATCGTTACAGAGCCCTCCGCATACGTATACCTTACTAGGGATCTATCAGGTAGCGCTGCAGGCGTACAATGCCGGTGGATACAACAGCACGCGGAAAGCAGGGTATATTACCGTAACAGGATCACCAGCGCCGACGGTTACCGGCATCACGCCGTCAACCGGTGTCAATACGACCACGGTCCCGATCACAAATCTTGCCGGGACCAATTTCCTCTCCGGTGCAAGCGTCAACCTGACGAAGACCGGAGAGAGCAACATCACAGCGACTGGTGTGACGATGGTTGATTCCACGAACATCACCTGTACATTCAATTTAGCCGGCAAGACGGTTGGACTCTGGAACGTGACCGTTATCAACCCGGATGGTCAGCAGGGGTCGCTGGTCGGCGGGTTTACCGTGACGAATACCACGCCGGCACCCACGGTTACCGGCATCACGCCGTCAACCGGCGTCAATACGACCACGGTCCCGATTACAAATCTTGCCGGGACCAATTTCCTCTCCGGTGCACAAGTCAACCTGACGAAGACCGGAGAGAGCAACATCACGGCGACTGGTGTGACGGTGGTTGATTCCACGAACATCACCTGTACATTCAATTTAGCCGGCAAGACGGTCGGACTCTGGAACGTAAACGTGACCAACCCGGACGGCCAGCAGGGTTCACTTGTTGGCGGGTTCACAGTAACGAATACCACTTCGGCGCCGACGGTCACCGGCATTACGCCAAGTTCCGGCCAGAACACGACGACCATCAGCATCACGAATCTCGCAGGCATCGGGTTTTCCGGGACGCCCACTGTCAACCTGACGAAGACCGGGCAGAGCAACATAACGGCGACCAGTGTAGCGGTAGTTGACGCCACGAACATCACGTGTACGTTTGACCTGGCTGGAAAAGCAGTCGGGTTATGGAACGTCACGGTAGTCAACCCGGACGGTCAGGAAGGCTCGAAAGTCGGCGTGTTTGAAGTAACGAACAGCACACCGGCACCGACGGTAACGGGAATCACACCGGCAACCGGCCAGAACATATCAGCGATCAGCATAACGAACCTTGTGGGAACCGGGTTCTACGGAACGCCGACAGTCAACTTAACGAAGACCGGTGAATCCAACATTACGGCGACGGGTTTGACAGTTGTTGATTCCACGAACATCACGTGTACGTTCGATCTGGCTGGAAAAGCAGTCGGGCTGTGGAACGTCACGGTCATCAACCCGGACGGTCAGGAAGGCTCGAAAGTCAGCGTGTTTTCAATCACCAATATTACTCCGGCGCCGGCGGTAACGGGAATCACGCCGGCAACCGGCCAGAACATATCGGCGATCAGCATA
>JAPKXU010000057.1 GCA_026394655.1 Methanoregula sp.
GGGCAGACCGAGGATGTGATCCGGGAAGTCCAGAAGACTATCGCACGGGGTGACCGGGTCCTCGTCACAACGCTCACAAAAAAACTTGCAGAAGAACTCTCCGAGTACCTCGCGGATCGTGGCATCCGCACCCGCTACCTCCACTCAGAGATTCAGACGCTGGAGAGAAGCGAGATCATACGGGAATTACGGCTTGGCAAATTTGATGTACTTGTCGGGATCAACCTGCTCCGTGAAGGGCTTGATATCCCTGAGATCGGGTTTATTGGCATTCTCGATGCTGATAAGGAAGGATTTCTCCGGGACGCAAAGAGCCTGATCCAGATTATCGGGCGGGCTGCGAGAAATGTCAATTCCCGCGTGGTGCTCTATGCGGATACGATGACCGACTCCATGAAGGCTGCGATATCCGAAACAAAACGGCGCCGCGAGATGCAGGTTGCCTACAACACAGAGCACCACATCACCCCGCAGACGATCATAAAACCGGTAAAGGAAAAGGAGGTTGAGATCAAGGACACGAAACACGTGCCCAAGGCTGAGATCCCCAACGTAGTGATTGAGATTGAGAAGCAGATGCGCGACGCAGCAGACAACCTTGACTTCGAACGGGCGATCGCGCTCCGGGACCAGATCAAAAAACTGAATGAACGGTTACGGAGTGCAGGAAAGCATCCGTAATCTTCGACAAAAAAATTTCCGGCAAATCGTGCATTTCTCTGCGAATGTATTGTGCGAACCGTCAGGGTATCGTTCGGTACAACACCAAAATGCCCGGTTTTATTACTTGGGATTTACCCGAATCCCCACTGTGCCAGCGTCGTCCGGGAGGGATCGACATCGTTCCATTGCCAGCCGAGCGCCTCGATGATGCGGGAGATGGGTTGCTGGATGGTCTTTTCGAGCATCAGTTCCAGATCGGGGATGAACTCTTTTGGCACCTGGTCCTCGTACTCGAAGCAGAGCACATCGGTCTTCGGGTATTTTCCGGTCACCGCTTTGATATAGATCCGCTTGGGCTTGCTTCCCTTACCGAACTCCGTGTGCAGGTACTCGTTTGCGTATTTGGCGCCTCGCACCTGTATCTCATCGGTATCATAGTTATCGAGCGCTTTACCAATCCCGCCTGGGATACCAATCTCATCGAGTGAATATTTGCCGGCGCGGTATCGCGTAATCACTTCAGACAAGTATGCCTTCACAATCTCGTATCCCTCACCCGCGAGGATCATCCCCATCACTTTGGTCTGGACGACCTTTGTCACCTGAGGAGTATCAGAGCGCCGGATCTCAAAGCCCACGATATCAACCTGGTTCACTTCCTTGCCCTCTTTCCAGACAAGCTGTCCCGCGTACCGCTTCTTCTTCCCTGCCTGGAAGAACCGGGCATAGATCTTCTCAAACTTGATCGAGAAGTAATGAATATCGGCGTTCAACTCGCGTTTGGCAAACTCCTTGTAACTCTCGTTTAAGTGCTTCTCGATCGCACGGGCAGTGGCGATCGTCTCATTCAGGTTCATTGGGGGAAGATGCACCATGCATGAATCCGTATCTCCATAGATCACCGTGTAACCCTCCTTTTCGATGACACGGCGGGTATGTTCGATGATCGCCCTGCCGACAGATGTCACGGCAGCGCCGATCTCACGGTCATAGAGCCGGAAGCGGGTGAAACCCGAGACGCCATAATAGGTGTTCATGATCACCTTGAGCACATTCTGCTGCATGTCATAGAGCACATACTGTGGCGAACCAAAGGGGAAGGTGTTGCGCAGCGCTTTCTTCTCATCGCGTTCGGTCAAGAGTTCGGAAAGGATGCTCCGTGTCAGCCCGTCCGGCTGCTTTTTGAACCGGATACCGTTCGGGGCAACGAGTTCGCCGCCCGGATCCTTTGTTTCCATCGACGCGTTGATCGTCATCATCGCCATCGGGTACAGGGATTTTAAATCGAGTACAACAACATTTTCCCGCACGCCCCGGCTGGGTTCGAACACCGTTGCCCCTTCGAACTCGTCCGCATTTGCAAATCCTTTTGAAGGCAGGACATAGGTCCCGTGGGCTTTTCGAAGGATGAAAACGTCGATCACGCTTGAGGAGTTGAGTGTCCGGTCAAGGGGGCACCCGACATAACGGGCAATCTCCCGGTAGAACTCGATGATGTTGTCTTTCTTATTGATCGCAACGCAGAGTTCCACATCCTTGAAGTTATACTCGACAAGAAGTGCAGGCTGTTCTTTCCAGAGATCAGAGATCGTCCCGGTGTACCGGACTTTTCTCTGTCCCAATTCATCTTCAGCAACTGCATCGAGCCGGTACGACTCTTTTAAGGAGGAATGCATCTTCTTGTACGCGGAGAGAAGATCAAAAAGTGCTCTCCCCCGCAGTGCATTACGTTCAGTCATGCCGGAGAGGCGGGAAAGACTCTCTGCCCGGAGCCCCAGTTTCTCCATCCTCCCGGTGATATAGGGCATATCGAACTCGACAAAATTCCAGCCGGAGAGGACGTCCGGATCCCGTGTAGTGATGTACAGGGTGAATGCCTTTAACAGGGCGACTTCGTCCGTGAAGCAGGAGATCGTATGAGTGCCCCGCCGGAAACAACCGTTTTCGAGACCGCCGGCAGCCTGCTGGTCTAGGATCCCGCCCGGTACGGCACTGCTTCCCAGTAAAAACGTCGTGTAGTCATTGTCAAAGGAGTCATAGCAGGTGATGCAGATGATCGCATCCCGCTGAGGATCAGGAAAACCCCGTTCATCCTCGCAGTCGATATCGATGATGCAGGAGCGTGCCGGAGCATCGACTTCGACAGGCTTGAGTTCATGGTAATCGACCGTGGTTGCCGGTGCTGAGACACCGCCTGTGAGCCCGGTATCGATCATGAACCGGGTTGCAAACGGGATATCTGCTTCAAAATGCCGGTACTGCTCCCGTGCATCCCGCACATCACCGGGGCGCACCGTATAGAGCCGGCGCAGCGATTCGCCCCGGATCGAGCGGTAGGTGGTATCGGGTTCGATGGTCACCCGTGCCGGGTGTCCGGTGCCTGCCACTTGATCGTCTGGCGCATAAAAATAGGGTTTGAAACCGGTCACATCGATCCGGCAAGCTTGCCCGTCTGCGTCCCTTCCGAAAATATGAATGATGGGACCATCCGGTGAATTGCTGTATTCCACCTGATTGATTGCAATATTGACATTTCCCGTATCCTCGAGAGTGCCCGGAGTAGTGATACAGCTGTTCTGCCGTATTGCCTGTGCCGTCATATCAGGGCGTCACCTGCCGGCACAGGGATGCTGCAAATCTTCCGGCATCATCCATCTCTGTCTTCTCCCAGTCATCGAGTTCCCATTCCTCGATCTCGCAGATGCCGTTCCGGTTCACCCACGCGGGTACTCCAAGCGAGCACCCGTTGATACCATACTCCCCCTCAAGCACCGATGAACAAATGACTCTTTTTTTGGTATTGTCAAGGATCGTGTGAATGAGATGGACAATGTGGAGCACAGGACCGTACACCGTACCTCCTTTTCCCTGTATCACCGGCATGCTTGCGCCACGGAGTCCGGTAAGGATCTCCTCCCGTTGTGGTACAGAGACAGGTTTTGTCAGCAGGGAGAAGACCGGTACCTGGTGCTCGCCGTGTTCCCCAAGAACATAGGCAGAACCCGCAATCTCCCGTTTTTTGAGGGCAAGTGCAAATCGTGCGCTGTCCAGTTGCCCGCCAAACCCGATGCAGCGCTCCCGCTCCATCCCGGTCATTTTTTTGAGATAAAAGTTATTGATGTCCATCGGGTTTGTAACAGTCACAAGTATGCCTGAAAAGCCGGCAAGAAGGGTGGCACATTCGCGTGTCGCTGGCAGATTCGCATTGAGGAGATCTGCTCGGGTCTTCACGGTCGGGTCACGGGGGAGTCCCGCCGCGAACACACAGACGTCTGCGTTTTTTATATCCCGTTTTTCTGTCGATATGCTGGTCTGCAACCCGGTATGTTCGAGATCGAGTACCTGCGCTTTTAAAAGTGCCGGGTTATGGTCATACAGGACAAGTTCATCTACAATCCCAAGCGATGCAGCGAGATAGGCAACTTCCCCTCCGATCCTGCCAACCCCGACAACCGCAAGACGTGACATTTTGGTACAATGGTACGTTTGATCATAATAATTAACTCGCGTTCCGGGAAGACTCCCTGTCGTCAATCTCTGGCGGTGAACTTACGTTTACCCACTGTACATTCAGGTACCGTTCTTGAAGATCTCCTCTCGGGGATATCGTGTCTCGAGATCGGTGAGATTGATATGAGTGATGAGATATGGCTCCTTCTTCTCAATCCAGGTACGATTACTTCATAGGAGTTCAGGATATAACCGGTATCCCCTGCTGCCGTTTTTTACGAGAGGATGAGGTCGTACTGGTATCGTGCGGTAGCTGGATCATACGCGAGAATGATCAGGTGCGGTTCTTTCTTTCGTTCGCGCTAAAATCGACCACATCGCCGGGTTTGTACCGTGCCATATTGCCGTTGATCGTGCCCGTGGGCGGAGATATCCGATTCTTGTTCACCTCCGCGGACAGGACTTCCGGAGATGTGCGTACTTGTGTCAGCAGAGGGGGAGATCATCGGGAAGATCGGATCTGGTAAAAGGGGTGTTACGAATTGCAGTGGGAAGTTTGACAGGGATAAATGAGTGCCGGGTGTGGCAGTATCAGTGGGTGCGGTACCCTGTATACACCCGTGACAAGAAGAGCGCATACCAGCAACAAGATGAGAAAAACACCAGACCGCATTATGCGATATTCTTCCCGGCAACAGGTGTACCTTTGAGATGTGAACTCGTTGGCGTATTGAACCAGTGCCAATGATCTATACACACATTCACACCTTCAAAAAGAGCCGATTGGTGCTGAAGTCATCATGACAAACTCCGATGAGCCGACAATTGCACAAACTCACCTGTTAAAAACGCTGCGAGGCATTTTCATAGGAACAAAAATGGTGTACCCTTTGAGGGTATATCGGGGAATATCCCCGAAAACGATACCAGCCCGAAGCTGGCGCGAAATAAAGATGCCCTTTATAATTAATAACGACCATTTCCTGATGAATGGTTGTGATCAAACCGGGACCGGTTACCGTGGGGGGTGTGGCGCTGGAGAACCACCTCCTGCTCGCAGCCGGGATACTTGGAACCACTGGCGCATCGTTATCGAGGATGTTGACGCTGGGTGCCGGTGGTGTTGTCACGAAATCGATCGGTCCGGTGCCAAAAGACGGGCATGCAGGACCCTGCGTAGCGGTGCTTGAAGATGGGATCTTAAACGCGATGGGTCTGCCCAACCCCTCAAAGAACTTTGTTGAAGAGCTAGCACCGCTCGTAAAACGACCGGTAATTGTGAGTATCTTTGGCGGAAACCCGGACGAGTTTGCCGAAGTTGCCGGGTGGTTTGCGGGTAAAGTTGCGGGTTTTGAACTGAACCTTTCCTGCCCCCACGCAGAAGGGTACGGGGCAGCAATCGGAACCGATCCTGTTCTCGTTGAAGCGTGTACCCGTGCAGTAAGCAGGCTTGGTATCCCGACATGGGTGAAACTCACACCCAATGTAACCGATATCACTGTTATCGGGAAAGCCGCAGAGCGTGGTGGTGCCTCCGCAATTGTTGCTGTCAATACGGTAAAAGCGATGCGGATCTCTACCGAACTGCGCCGCCCAGTACTCGGCAACCGGTACGGGGGTCTGTCCGGGGGGGCAATCTTCCCGGTTGCTGTCCGCTGCGTGTACGAACTCTATGATGCCTGCAAATGTCCCATCATTGGCTGCGGAGGCATCTCGAATGCGGACAACGTGATCGAGATGATGATGGCTGGGGCACAGGCTGTCGAGATCGGAAGCGCAGTCCAGCGCAATATTCAGGTTTTTGAATCAATAAAGAGCGAACTCTACGCCAAAAAAGGGCTGGTACCGAAGGAGATTGTAGGGTGTGCCCATGAATGACCAACTACCGGCACCGGTGACTATTGCCGACATAAGGAACGATACCCCGACCATCCGGACATTCTTCTTCGACCGTTCATTCTCCTTTGAACCGGGTCAGTTCGTCATGGTCTGGGTGCCCGGTGTTGATGAGGTGCCGATGGCACTTTCCTCGGATAAGAGCATCACGGTCCAGAATGTCGGAGACGCAACCAGCGCGATGTTCAAGCTCCATGCCGGTGATTCGCTTGGTATCCGGGGACCGTTCGGCAACGGGTTTACAAAAGGTGAGAGGATGCTGGCTATCGCCGGGGGTGTTGGTGCAGCGCCGCTCCTCCCGTTAGCACGCGCCGATTGTATTATGACGATGCTTCTCGGTGCCCGTACCGAGAAAGATCTGCTCTTTATCGACATGCTGGACGACTGTACAGATGTCGTGATCGCGACCGATGACGGGACGCTCGGTCAGAAAGGTTTTGTGACCGCTCTTTTGGATGACCTGAACCTTGGTGCGTACGACCGGATTGCGGTGTGCGGTCCCGAAGTGATGATGCGGTCGGTGATCGCGAATGTTGACGAAAAAGGAATCGCCGGTAAGACAGAGTTCTCGCTCCACCGGTACATGAAGTGCGGTGTCGGGTGCTGCGGTTCCTGTTGCATCGATCCGTCCGGTATGCGGGTCTGCCGTGACGGTCCTGTATTCACCGGTGAGTTACTGAAAAAGAGCGAGTTTGGGCATTACATGCGGGACGCAAGCGGAACGAAGAAGAAAATATAGGGGACGATCCTGTCCCCCATCAAATCCCCGTCCATACAAATGTCCGCCATCAAACACTCTGCCTTACAGATCTTTATTGCTGATTCTTCTCCAACAAAGACCCCCGCTTCGGAAGATATTCTGTTGTTAGTTTTCCATTATGAGGTTCTGGTAATTGTTGCAGACAAGAACAAATGATTAATAAACGGAGTGGGAAAAACCCGCATGATTCCGGAACAATCTAACATTCAGGAAACATTCTCCTTATTTGCAAACCGGTAACTCCCGCGTGGTGCATGGATCTCGAACCGTGCACCTTTGCCGGGCTCACCCGTCTCGCGGATGGAAAGCCCGGTGATGCCGAGAACCTCTCCCGCAAGAAACAACCCGTATCCCGTGTTCCGGTAGTACTCACGTTTAAATATCCGCTCTTTTGCATTCTCAGGAATGCCAACACCATCATCCTCGAAGAAAAGTATTGCACCATCATCCGTCTCCCTGTACGAGAACCGTATCAGGGTCAGCTTTTCACCGTGGCGCAGCGAATTGTCGATCAGGCTTGAGAACACTTTTCCCAACAGCAAATCCGCAAATATCTCAATATCTCCAAGTTCGCGTTCTATCCGTACACCTTTCATATCAAAATCCATCAACACATTATCAAGGGTTTCTGTGACATTCTGCCACTGGGGAGCACTGGCGCCAATGTTCTGGTAGTCACGGGTGAACTGGATCTGCCTCTGGATCAGTTTGGTAACCTTCTCGATCTTCACCAAATAATCCTGAGTGGTAGGATTGTTGACAAACTCTCGTGCGAGAGAGAGGTACATGGTAATGGCGGTGATCTGGTTGAGTATATCATGACGGGTAATGTTGGACAGTGTGTTGAGTTTACGGTTTGCAAGTTGTATCGCGGATTCAAACCGCCGCCGTTCCTGGATCTCCCCTTTAAGGTCCTCGTTTGTTTTATAGAGTTCCACGGTCCGCTCGTTCACCTTCTTCTCAAGCTCATCCCGTGATGTAGCGATCACTGTTTCTGCAAGTTTACGTTCGGTAATATCGATAGCTGAACAGATGACTATATCGTCAGGAGTTACCGATGCCGAGACAAGGAGCTGGCGCGTGGCATAATCCTTTGTCATACAGGTAAGTTCAATATCCCCGTTCTCATGACGCATTTTGATCCGACTGAGAAATTGGTCGGTATTTTGGGGATTTTGCGTGATATGCAGGATCTCCCTGCCCGGCAGTTCTTCACGCCCATATTTCAGCATCTGTGCGAATTTGTTGTTTACTTCTTTTATGAGCAGTGTCTTGATATCGAACGTGAAGATACCTGCCTGGGAGTTTTCAAATATCTCCTGGTACTTCCGTTCATCCGCACGTAACCCGCGTGCCAGCGAGGCGGTGACAATTCCAATGGTGACAAATACGATATACCATGCCACTGCCACAACGATGAGCTGCGGGGCGAAATTCCCGTAATACGTGACAAGTACGGGATAAACTGCACCGATACTTGCTGCAAAAAGTATGCCCCTCTCGGGGTAATAATAGACAAAAAGGATGATAGGTACGACATACAGGAATGGAAAAACCTCAATAATGCCGTTGATGAGCGAGAAGATGGTCGTGAGGATTGCACCGGTACCAGCGATGGCGATGACAGAAAGGCGCAATATCTCCTCATATCTTTCCGACATTTTTTTCATCATTCCCGTCCTTTGGATTATTGCACCATACGAAAGTTAACGTATTCTATATTACTCCATGATCTTATTCCTTATATTTTAAAGCACACTATGAGGAGTGTTCATACATGATTCCGGATGTGCATGCCGCTCCGCAATCAAATTTCATGAGATGGCGTATTGATCCGCCCCAGTTCCTCAATCTTGTTTATATTCGTAAATGTTTTTAAGTCACGATCATATGGTCTCAACTCATCGACCGGAATAAAACGGGAATTTAATGTATGCACCATGGTACGGAGCGAGAGTGAATCGTGGCTTTCGAGATATGAGAGGAGGGCAGTCCGCCTATAGACCGCATGGAGAGGTTCGAGCATATCCGGATTCCAGAGAGGAATCGCTGCGTCAAAATCCCCAATAGCATCAAAAAGATGGGTGACAACAGCCGGATCAACACAGGGCATGTCGCAGGCGGATACAAACACCAGTTCCCCATGTGCGGCAAGCGAGCCTGCATGCAGTCCGCCG
Organism: Methanoregula sp.; assembly: GCA_026394655.1. Lineage (GTDB taxonomy): Archaea > Halobacteriota > Methanomicrobia > Methanomicrobiales > Methanospirillaceae > Methanoregula. Next base: position 8,947 of record JAPKXU010000057.1, read on the forward strand.
ATTGGACCAATCCCAGCCCGTATATCCGGAATGCACTGCACCCGGTCAACGGTCCTGAAACGAGCGCACTGCTCCTCGTCCCGCGCAACAAGCACGCATTCATCGACGACCTGCCGAAGAGAGGAGAGAATCCGGTCTAAAAATGTTTTTCCTTCATACTGGAAGAAATATTTTTCCTGACCGTTCACCCGTCGGGCTTCGCCCCCGACAAGGATGATTGCAGATCTCACGGGTTCTCACCTCCTGTCCTGATTAATCCTGAAACCCTGCGCCAGTCAATGATGAACTTAAATGGCGATGAGGACGAACTCGCCAACCCGGTTTTTGCATTAAATGAGCTACCGATGAGATCGACAAACGCACGGTGCCAACGGGAAATCTTCGTAAACCCATGTGAATATGAAGGAGGATGCGGAAACATTCCCTCCATATTCACCACATTTTTCTGTTCATGGGCGAGTGAACAACTCACAACAGTTTTAGGCTCCCGTTCCCAAAAAATGCTGCGAAATGCTTGGCACCGTGAGCTCATGGTACACCCCCGGAAATTTTACTTTTCTGTAACCGGATGCCCTTCTCTTCCATCGCGAGCAATGTTACCTTGATCTCCACAGATGGAGAGAATCCCCCAATACCGTGCACTGCAACGATCCGGTGGCACGGGACGACAAGCGGTGTCGGGTTCTGTGCCATCGCACGCCCTACCACCCGTGGAGATGTCCTGACTGTTGCGGCAATCTGCCCGTATGTCGCTGTGCTGCCGTACGGTACTTCCTGAACCGTACGATAAATCCTGCCAAAGAGGGTATCTTCTTCTCCGGCAATTGTCTCAAGAGTCGTGAGATCGACAACCTGCCCGGCGCAATATCTCCGGATTTGTGCGGGCACTTCTCCCGGTATGCCAGTTGCCGCAAATCTTACCTGGTGCACCATGTTACCGCTCCACCAGACATGGACATACCAGAGTCCGAGCCGACAGGATCCTCCTCTTACTTCCATCGTGCAATTCCCTCGCGGAACTGTGCCAGATCGCAGTCGACCGTCTCTTCCTGTATCCACGCGGGAAGTGAAGACCGGATCCTTTTGTCAAGGAACCGTCGTTCCCCCAATACCAGCACGCCACGATCCTCCGGGGTACGCAGTACTCGCCCGAGCGCTTGCAGCGCACGGTTGATCGCCGGGAGCGTGTAACAGAGAAACTCTCCTTCCTCCCCGTACTTGTGCCGGAAGTACTCGATGACCATCTTCCGCACACGGGTGAAGGGTGCCAACGGGAGCCCGATTACCATCGCCCCGTTCAGCATCTCACCCCGGTAGTCGAGCCCTTCACTCCATTTTCCGCCGCAGACGGCAAACATGACACCCGACTCCCCGTGTGTCGGCAGGGATAGGAACTCGGCAAGGGCGGAACCTGCATTTGCTGCGTCCCGTGGCTCCACAAACACTTTTCTCCTGCGGAGCATTGGCGTTGCCTGTGCGGCATACGATTCAAGGATCTGGTAACTCGGAAAATATATGGCGCGGTTCCCTTTGAGTGAGGCAAACGCCATGATGTAACGCACGATCCGTTCCGTGTTATCTGCGCTCTGCCGGAGGGAGTATGCAGTCGTGATATCTCCTGCAGTAAAGATCATCCGGTTCTCTTTCGGGAACGAGTTTGGCAATGCCAGTGTCGAGACTCCTGCATCATTGAAATAGAGCCGCCGGTAACTTTCGACGGGAGATAGTGTCCCGGAGATCATGATACAGCAGGCATGCGCAGCGCAGATCTCGGTGAGCGAGGCTGCGGGATCGATGTTTCTTACCTGCAAAGTGGTTCCGTTCTCGTCTTTCCGGTAGATCGTGAGATACGCAGGGTCACGGGCGGACTGCGACAGCCGGAACATGAACTGGGTAAGGCGTTCAATTGCCGTCTCCCGGTAATCGCCTGCCTTCTGGTTCCGGTCATGGATCGCCTCGGCAAGTCCCATCAGCTCGTCGACAATCTCCTCCATGTCCTTCCACAACGAGCCCTTCACTATCATGCGGTCGAAGATTACCGGATCGAACCAGTCCTCGGTCTCGGTAGAGTTCCCGATCCCCCGGATGAACTCGGTAAGCCTCGGGAGCACGTGCTGCACTGCTTCCGCCCCTTTGTGGCGTTTCTTCATGCCAGAGAGCTCGCGGGATGCCTGTTCGAGGTCACGCTCGACCAGTTCAACGCTCTCGATCGACTGGATTGCATCCCCGCAGTTGTGAGCTTCATCAATCAGGAGGAGGACATCCGTTGGTTCGATGTTAAGACTTCCATAAAGCTGGTCGCGGATCTCCCGGTTGAAGAGATGATGGTAGTTGAGGATGATCACATCCGCGCTCTTTGCGGCATGCATTGTCAGTTCATACGGGCATACTTCTCCTGCAAGACTGTTCAGCTGCTGCGGTGGGACCGGGTCTGTGAAGATCCGTTCGGCTTTGGTACGCAGCCCGGTGGAAGGCACCATTTTTACCCCACCGGTATCCGATGGGACAAACATCCGGCTGTGAATGAAATACGGGCAGATGATCGGGTGTTCAGGATCTATCTTACGGATCTGCTGGAGAATGAACGAGTCTTTTGCCGGGACGAGCGCCCCTTTCTCCGCCCGGTCCCGCATGAGCGTAGTGGAGAATGCTTTCACTCCCTCACACCTGCGGTACACATCCCCTTCGCCACCGAGCGGGCACATGCTCTTCTTGCCAACAAGGTATACGGTCTTTATCTTCGGCTGCTTTTTTTTAACAAGCGCCAGTTCGCGGACAAAGGTGGTGAGCTGGCTCACGGTCCGCACGGCGATCACAACTTTCCTGCCGTTTCTTTCGGCAAGCAGTGATGCGACAACGCTCGATTTGCCGCTACCCGTCGGGGCGTCGATCATCGCGATGCCGCCCGTGCGAGCAACTTCCGAGACGAACTCCAGCATCTGCCGCTGATTCGGGCGGTATTCCTTATACGGGAAGTAGGCATCGAACGTGTCCATTGTATACACATTTGTTCAGGCTCTTTTTATTATGGACTAAAACAGATCTGTTCTCATGGCAATCCACCCCATCGAGTACCGCTACGGGACTGCGGAGATGCGCGCCGTCTGGAGCGAGGAGAACCGGTTTTTGTGTATCGTCCGTGCCGAGGTTGCGCTTGCAAAAGCCGAAGCGGCGCATGGCATGATCCCTGCCGCTGCCGCTGCCGCAATTGGGAGTCAGGCAAAGAACGCGTCGCTTGCTCGGGCAAAAGAGATTGAGGCAGAGATCAGCCACGACATGATTGCAATAGTAAAAGCAATCTCCGAAGTCTGCGGGGATGAAGGGCGGTGGATCCATTACGGTGCGACATCAAACGACATCCTTGACACCGCCACCGGCTTACAACTTGTGCAGGCGCTGGAACTGATCGATGCGAAACTGCGTAAACTGCTGGGTGTGCTCCTGGAGCGTGCTGAAGAAACAAAGACGCTTGTGTGTGTCGGGCGAACCCACGGGCAGCACGGTGTCCCGACAACCTATGGGCTCCGGTTTGCTATCTGGGCAAGCGAGGTGGGCAGGCATATTGAACGCCTCAGTCAGATGCGCCCCCGTGTCGCGGTCGGACAGATGACCGGCGCGGTTGGGACACAAGCGGCAATGGGTCCAAAGGGCATGGAGGTGCAGGCAACAATGATGCAGGAGCTCGGGCTTTATCCGGTCGATGTCTCCAACCAGGTGATCTCGCGCGACCGGTACGCAGAGTATTTTATGTTTCTCGCAAACGTCGCAACCACACTTGACAAGATTGGCGTGGAAATCCGCTCCCTCCAGCGAACCGAGATTGGGGAGGTGGAAGAGGCATTCGGGGCAAAGCAGGTTGGGTCATCGACTATGCCGCATAAGCGCAACCAGATCAAAAGCGAGCAGGTCTGCGGGCTCTCACGCATTATCCGGTCTTCGGTCGAACCGGCGCTCCAGAACAACACGCTCTGGGATGAGCGGGATCTCACAAATTCCTCCTGCGAACGGGTGCTTTTTCCCGAAGCATCTGTGCTTACCGATCATTGTATACAGTTGATGACGACCGTACTTTCCGGACTGGTTATCAACCGGGCAGCTATCCGGCGAAATCTTGCGTTTCTCCACGGGATCAACATGGCAGAATCTGTCATGATTGAGCTGACGCGCCGGGGCATGAACCGGCAGGACGCTCATGAACGTGTCCGGCTCGCAAGTATGCAGGCGCTTGCCGAAGGACGCCCACTCGCAGACCTGCTCGCGACTGATACTGAAGTAGTGCGGTACTGTAAAAAGAGTGATATCCTTGCGCTGCTCTCTCCGGATGCCTACATTGGGACTGCTGTCGCGCAGGTCGAACGGGTGACCGGGAAACTTTCACCGCTTGCCAGTTGATACATTCAATTTTTTCATGGGCATTCTGGTGCAAACGAAATAACACATTTATTAACTCAAAAATTTAATCAACGTTATTCATGGAGCGTTATAGTACTAACAGGGAATACCGGATCTCCCGCCCGGATATCATCCACTTATTGGTTATTGTCGCGCTCACACTCTGTTGCATCATCATCACTGCGGTTTCGTTTTCACAGCATATGGAGACGGCATATCCACAGATTTTCTTTTTTCCGATTCTCTACGCGACGTATTATTACACATGGCGCGGCATCATCGTTGCCGGTGTATGCGCAGTGGCGTATGAAGCACTTGTCTACCTGTATTTTTCCCAGAATGCGTTCTCTTTAGGATCTACTATTTTCCAGACACTCATCTTCATCTGTGTTGCCGCCGGGGTGGCATACTTTATCGAAAAATTAAAAATTTCTGAAACACGGTATCATAGCATCTTTGAATTCGCGCTCCATGGTGCGGTTATTTTTGACAAAAATAATTTTGCTATACGGCTTACCAATACCCGGTTCAAGACTTTACTCGGATATTCTGCAGATGAACTTGCCCGCATGAATTTTTCCACGCTGTTTCTTAACTCTGATGAACAGCACCGGTTTTTTACTGAACTTGGGTCCGGGGAAGACATTAAAAACTTTGACACGGTTCTTGTGACAAAAACGGGAGCACCCTGCCATGTAATCCTATCGTGGAGCATGATTGATGAGTACGGTGTGAACTGCTCCGTTGTTGATATCAACGAGTGCCAGTCCCTCCGAACGGTGCTGGATGATACCTATACGCAATATGAACAGGTTATTGAAAATTCACCGATTGGAATTGTCATCTTAAAAGACCGTAAAATACTCTTTGCCAACCCGGCTTTTTCTACATTCTCTGAGTACAAACCAGATGAGATCATCGGAACCGAGCTTTCAAGTCTTATCCATAATGATGACCTGGAAGAGTTCCATGTATTTGCAAACCCTTTGGAGACAAAAACTCCTCCTGCCCTTATTGCAGAGTTCAGGTTCATCTCAAAATCCGGGGGAACAAAGCTTGCGATGCTGTTTTTCACCCCGATTATCCAGAAAGGGCACAATCCCGCAGTTCTCATCAATATCGTTGATAGTACCGAATGGGAGAAACAATTAGGGAGTAGCCGTCAGCCAAATGAAGAGCAGCGCGACATCATAAAAGCCGTGGCGCAGGAACTCCGCACCCCGCTCCAGCCGATAATGGGATATCTCCACCTGCTTATCCAGGATCCAATGACGTATGGCATTACTGACGAGACTCGCCAGATTCTTGACCGGTGCATCAAGAGTGTTGACCAAGAACGCCAGATTATCAACCAGATGCTGGAGTTATCAGTACTAGACTCGGGGGATGCACCTCTCGAATATTCGGTATTTCCTGTTTTGGACCTTATCCGGAAGATCATTGAAACCGGCGGTTATATCCTAAAAGCCGAGATCAACATTAACGTCCCGCAAGAGCTCACGTTCGAAGCGGATGTGCATAAGATTTCCATGGTGATCGATGCAATGATTGCCAACGCAGTCACCTATTCAAAACCCCCAAAGAAGATCTGGATCATATACCGCATTGCGCCATTGCACCCGTTCCACGAGATTGAGATCCAGGACAACGGTCTTGGCATCACCGACAGCCAGCTCGATGAAATATTCACGCCTATTCAGCCTGCTGACGCACACAAACAGAAACGAAAGTATGACCGGGTGGGGTTCTCTTTAGCTATTGCAAAAAAATATATCCAGATGCATGGCGGATATATCAGTGTCGATTCCATCAAAAACATCGGGAGCACATTCACCATTCATATCCCGAAACAGAAACCTGACGGAGGTGAACACCCTGAAACCTAAAATTCTATTAGTGGAGAACGATCAGGCTATCCTTCAGCTCATGGAGATCCTCTTAAAAAACATGGGATATGAACCAGTCCTTGTTGAAAACGGGATTGATGCGCTCCAGCTGGTAAGAAGGGAACCTCCTGCGATGATCCTTCTTGATATCATGATGACACCCATCTCCGGCTGGGAATTTTTAGAGAGGCTTAGATCAGAACCTGCTCACAAAGAGATCCCGGTCATCCTTTTCACCGCGTCGACCACGGTTATGGAAAGGATGGCTCAGATGAACGATCCGCGGCTGGGTATCCTCCACAAGCCAGTTACCCCATCAGAATTGAAACGGAGCATTGAACAGTATCTTTTGTAATGGCAATCTTCCCGATCCGGGGCAATAACTGTTACTCGACAATCAGTATCTTCGAAAGGAAAAATTCCATTTTAGAAATTATCTCCGCTGGTGTCCGGATCGCAATCACACTCACAACAAATATCCGGGCGTTCATTCTCATGAGTGTCGGACTGTAGAGCGCCGTCTGAAGGGAGCGGTTGGTTTATACCGGCACTTCTGATGGGTGACACTACTGTTGCACTTCCCGATATTCGGAGAATGTCGGTTCCATTCCTATAAAATCGATCATACCGGGCAACGAAAGAGCCAATGCCCGGAACCAGCGAACGACTGCATCATAGCATTTCCGGCATACCCGCCGGGCGGTTTGATCGTCTTTCGGTCGAGCTCTCCGTTCAGCGGTCAGCTTCTCCACATACCATGACCCTTTCATTCCGCAGCAATGGCAGGGAAGGTGAGGCTCCGTGATATCGAGCGGTTTGTAATCTGTTGCTTTGATGCACCGGAGCTGATGGTTATTTACAGCAACGGGTATCGTTTTCAGCACACTTACAGCAGTTTTACAGCAGTTGCTGTAAGACATCGGGGTCTGTCACGGAGCCGGATTGTCAGTCTGTGTGGCTCCGGGCAGAGATCGATTTTCATTTACAGCAGATTGGGAATTACAGGGACACGGATCAGAATCTTAACCGTGTTTTGGTGATCCACCATCATTCTGATTTTGCTGTAAATGACCTTATCTTAGAAATAAATATCATTATAATCAATACCGTTGCAGGAATCGAAAGCAATTTGAGCATCATTTCATTTACAGCAGTTGCTGTAAATCTGCTGTAAACGTGCTGTAATGCTGTAAATGAGTTGCCACCATCCTTCGGGTCATGATCGAGCCAGCACCCACTGTGCACATTGCCGGTACAGATACCGGTCGAAGGTGTAGGCATTCGTTCTCCTACGGGTTGAAACACCGCATATATCGTCATCAGCAACGACCATCCGGTCGGTATAGGTAATTGCCCCAAGGACTATCTTAACCAACCCATTTACATGGTAATACAATGACCGTAAGTTCTGCACGTTACTTCAGAACCTAGAAAAACTCTTGACACTTTGTTGCCAGCTCCCTTGAACACCTATACAAAGGACCCACCCTCTCCACATCCAGACTGGCGCAGAATATTATAATCTACACGCAGTTGCAGACGGTTCCGATGCGGTCACTGACGCCGGTTCCCCCCGGACATCATCGCAATGCGCCGCTGTTCGTGTCGGCTGATGATGTGGAGCCGGATTGATCCCGGCGCTTGCTATTTTTTCGGTTTATTTTTGCCCGGCATCCGTGAACCGGTACTCTCCCTTTCGGCACGGTGATCTCGAACCGGCGCCTTTGCCCGGAGAGCCATTTTCTGTTATGGGGATGCCAGTGATTGCCAGGATTTCACGGGAGAGAAACAGACCTAGCCCGGTATGCTGACGAAAGCCCTGTTCAAAGATCATTTCCTTCCTCGCATCCGGAAGGACTCTTTTGGGGGGCAATCTTCATCCGGGATGGCATAACCGGAGATCCAGTTCGCCGGTCTGAATGCTGTTGTGCAGACTCGATCATATTAAGGTACTGTTCTTTGGTGATTGGCATATTTTCCCGGTTTGCGAGAAGGGCATTTATTAAGGTACATTGTCTTGCACTCCATACTTCATTGGGGACAGCCCTCACCCAGTCAGCCGATTTTTTAACAAACCAGATCCGCTCTCTCCTGTTTTGCAGCCGCAACTCCGGATCAGGAGGGATCATAGTTCACTCCAAAAGATGAGCAGAAATCCCGTAACAGCACTTCATCGATGAAATCCCGGGAGATTTCGCGAATAAAAATTGCATCTTCAATATCTTTCCCGCTTCCAAGCCATAATTTATATGCTATCTGCATTTCAAGGGGACCTATCCAGAAGGTCCTGTCATTAATGATAAGGGGGATCTTGTTTTTGAATGAATAGGCATCAGATTCATTCCGGGTGAACTTAATCTCAATGTTGGGTATGAATGCATCCTTTTCAGAGAGCCGGATTCCGGAACCGGATGCAAGGATTGCGTACAACCCACGACCATTTTCGGCATTCAAAAATTCATAACCCAGTTCTATGAATCTGTCATGGAGTAAAAGAAACGTTGATTCATCGCATATCGGCATCAGAAGATCAACATCTTCCGTGCTCCGCGTCCTTCCAAATAATATTGCCACATATCCGCTCACGATTACGTAAGGGGTGGTAAGAGGTCAGGATATCCAGAACATGGCATACAAAGAGGTCCAACTCAGAAAGACGACGACTCCGTATAATAAGAGTTGTTCCCTGTTGTATGATTTCCATGTAATTGGATCAGTATGAAAGTTAATAATACTAACAGACTCTGCCAGCATCTCTAAAAAAAGCCTTTTTTGTATTCAGGAGCCCGATAGCCAGGTCCTCTCAGGGTGATCTGATTTTATCGCCGGGTAGAAATCCGATAATTTCCCTCCGGCACGGTAATCTCAAACCGTGCGCCTTTGCCCGGTGCTCTGGTTTCGCGGCTGCTTTCTGTGCCATCTTCAGCCCAATGGCGGTTATTATGAAAATGGACATGGGACTCTTTAAGCCACCAGCATACAAAAATGAAAATGCCCGGTTCATCGCTTTCATTAGTCCACCGTAAGGAGTGAGTTCCCGGCGCTTGCTATTTTTTCGGTTTATTTTTACCCGGCATTCGTGAACTGGTACTCTCCCTTCGGCACCGTAATCTCGAACCGGGCTCCTTTACCCGGCTCACCGGTCTCCGTGATTGTAATGCCGGTGATCGCGAGGATCTCACGGGAGAGGAACAGACCAAGACCGGTGTTCTTGCCGAAGCCCCGGGTGAAGAGTTTCTTTTTGTCCTCCGCTGTAATTCCCACGCCGTCATCCTCGCA
>JAPKXU010000199.1 GCA_026394655.1 Methanoregula sp.
GGCGTCTTTTTTATCCCGACACAGTATGTAGGGGTCCGGTCAGCCCGGTTTGCCGACAGTGAGGCATTCTGGGATGCCATGGGTGCAACGCCGGAAATGCGGATAAAAATGAGGAAATACAAAGACTGCCTCCTTGAAACTGCTCATCATATCGCAAAGAGCAATGTCAGGATCGCGTTTGGAACCGATCTCGGAATACTCTCATTTACCATAAACGGGGCAAAGGAGTTTGGCGAGATGGTGGCAAATGGTATCTCACCAATTCGTGCACTCCGTGCTGCAACGAGCGTGGCGGCAGAACTGCTTATGCAGGATGATATCGGAACGCTTGCATCAGGTAAATGTGCAGATATCATCGCAGTGTATGGAAATCCATTTGAAGATATCACGGTCATGGAGAGGGTCAACTTTGTCATGAAGGCTGGTATCGTCTATAAACAGGCATAACCCTCTTTTTGAAGAGAAACGGGAGAAACCCTTCTCTCACCGTATCAGATTACAGGATATCCGGATTGATCAATCCTCGCGTAGATCTATTTTGTTCTGCCAAAAAAGAGTCAAACTCCGATGACGGCAGGGATAAGATCCATGATCGGGACCATCATCCCTTTCTTTTTATCCCCTTCAGTGACCCTAAGATGTCACCGACAAATATGCCACAGATGATGGCAAAGATGATTACAAACTCATGAGATACGGCACCGACTCCGGCAATAACCTCACCGGTATTAAACATATACAAAGACTGGATGAACGCTAAGCCGGGAACCAGCATGAGCACTACGGGGAGTAAGATGGTAGAGAGGGGAATTTTGAACATGGGGGCGGCAATCCTGGCATAGAAGGCGAGAATTATCGCCCCGAGAAAGGTTCCCTGCCAGAACCCAAGGGTGTTTCCAGCCAGTACTCCTGCCCATACAAGCCACCCGCATACGATGATCAGCCAGAGATTTTTTGGTAACACGCCATACAGAATACCCAAACTTACCAGCAGAAGCGGGATAAAGACCCAGGCAAAGACAGGATTAATTCCCGGGAGGGGTTCTGTCACCGCCATAGGGAAAATATGTTGGGCGATACCAAGGCCGAGAACGGCTCCCAATAAGAGTTTCAGGGCGACAAAAAGAGCATTCATGAAGTAAATAATGCCAGAGAGTGTATCGCCGAGAATGATCTCCCTCGGTGCGATGGTGAGACCGAAACCCGGAATGTAGATACTGAGTGCACAGACCGTCACGGTCAGGGGGTGTAGTCCAGGCAGTAACACACCCATGATAGCTGCAAGAAATGCCACAAGTGCAGCGATGAGCAATTCCCGGGCATATTCCACCCGGGAAAACCGCATAAATAATAACTCAATCCCAAATGCAATGATTCCAAGAATGCCTCCGATGAACACATCCAGCCATGATATGCCCAGGAGTACCCCGAAACTCATCCCGGCGAGGAAGTACGCTAGCGCTTTTAAATGATTGTCATAAATGGACGGGGCATGTTCGATCTCCCTGATCCGTATGAGTCCATTGGCAGGGCTGATCCTGCCAGCTTCCACCTCTTCGATAAGGTCCCGCAACTTTCCAAGCCGTGCCATATCATAGTTCGTTCCCCGTGTTGTGGCAATGTGAATTGTCTGAGGGTGCATGTCATCCTGCCAGAGGGCGATGATCATGGTATTGGGTACCGCAAGGATCTCCCCTTTTAGTCCCAGTACTTTGATGACACGCTGTACGGTTATGCCAATATCATGGGAATGACCGCCATACTGCTCGGTGGCTTTTGTAAGTGCCGTAATAAACCGGACAGAATCGTCAAAACGGTGAGTATCATAGGGAAGTGGGTTCATTTCATCACCGGGGTCCGTGTCAGTCATATCCATCCCTTATCAGTTGTCATGGTAGTGAGATCCCTGAATAAGTGCCTTACCTTCCAGGTACGATTCAACATAATACTACCCTGATAACATATCTTTTTGTCTTATCCGGGGTATTGAACCCGTAGTCCGTCCAACGATGATCCCTTCAGATTGGACAGGCTCGACGAGGGAGTTTGTCGGGGCAGCAACGGCTAAATAGTCCGACAGACTAACTCCCACAAGTGAAAGCTATGAATCATCGATACCTGATCCTTACCGGAGTGCTCCTTTTCTGCCTCCTCTGTGCGGTGCCGGTGGCTGCGATCACCGTGAAGCACCTTGACGTTACCGTTGCGGAGAATGGCGATGCCGAAATCACCGCAGACTACGGCATGAACTGGATGGAGCAGGCAGTCGTTTACCCGGCAGGAGTCTCCATTCTTGCAGTGAAAACACCCAGCAATGTAGTAGTCCATTCCGTTTCCCCTGACCGTGCGTCCCTTGCCGTACATAAACTCGTAGCAGTCCAGCGCGCAACCGGCTCAACTACCTATAAGACCCCTGCATTCTCTGCAAATGACGCACAGAGGATGCTGAACCAGTTCTGGTTCGCAAACCTCGTCACCCTTGATTTCGCGCCCGGCACCCTTACCATCAGGTACCCCGACGGCGCAACCACTGAATACTCGGATCTCTCATCGGTACCCTCGTTCACCCATTCCGTGACCGCCCCGTGAAGAGCCCGGATTTATTACCGGGCTGATCTGGTCCCCGCAGCATTCAGCGCAGAGTGGGGGTGGCGGGGTCCTCACACCAATTATTTTATCTCCGGGCGAGCGCACCTGTATTACATGGCTACACAGGTTCGTGCATCCCATATCCTCGTAAAGACCGAGGCAGATGCGCAGCGGATGATGAAACGGATCACTGACGGCGAGGACTTTGCCGCAGTTGCGAAAAGGTTCTCCTCCTGCCCGTCCGGCAAGAACGGCGGCGATCTCGGCTGGTTTGGCAAGGGGCAGATGGTCCCGGAGTTCGAGCAGGTGGCATTTGAGAACGAACCGGGCAAGGTCGTCGGACCGGTCAAGACCCAGTTCGGGTACCATGTCATCAAAGTGACCGGGAAAAAATAACGTTTTTTGGTCTTCGACCAGGGATCATAATTTTATTCCTGATGTGAGTGCTGCACTGGCAAAGGTCGAACACTAACCTTTCCCCACCACACCCACTCTCTTTTTGGTCTCGCACTTCCACGATTGCGAGCTTTTTTTGCATACCAGCGCCCACATGATCGGTAGCATACAGAAACAATTTCCCGGGACACTCATGAACATTCACGGCATCAAAAAGGAACTTCTCACCCTGCTCCTTGAACTGGGGCATGACAGTCACCCGAACGAGTTTGTCGCGCTGCTCCGCGAACGTGCCGGTGTGATAGCGGAACTGGACATGGTTCCCGGGACGGTGACGGGCGCGAGTTCAGCTTCGGTCATTTTCGATATGATGCCGCTCGATACCCATCGTGCAGGGAGTGCCCATTCCCACCCAAACGGAGTCCTCCGTCCATCTGATGCCGACATAAACTTCTTTCCCCGCGCCGGGCGGTTCCACCTTATCATCGGTTACCCGTACCGCGAATCGGACTGGCAGTGTTTTACCGCTGACGGGGAGCCCTGCCGGCTGGACGTGATCGCATGACTCGCCGTATCGTTGCCACCGGCACGTTCGATGTCCTCCACCCGGGGCACATCTACTATCTCGAAGAATCCAAAAAACTCGGCGACGAACTTTGGGTGATTGTCGCACGGGACGCAAACGTGAAGCACAAGCCCCACCCGATCATCCCGGAGGAGCAGCGCCTTCGTATGGTTGCCGGTTTAAAACCGGTTGACCACGCAGTCCTTGGGGACAAGACCGATATGTTTCGCCCGATAAAGGAGATCCAGCCGGCTGTTATTACCATCGGGTTTAACCAGTTCTTTGACGAGACAAAACTCCGTGAGCAGTTGGACCAGCGGGGGCTCTCTCCGGCAATCATCCGGATCGGGAAATATGCGGATGGCGATCTTGCCAGTTCCCGCTTGATCGTGCAGCGGATTGTTGAAGCCCGTGGCTGCCGGGACAAGCGCGAAGGATAGCGAGGGCTCGTATTCTTTCAGCACTTCCCTTTTTTTGCAGCGTGTTGGAAACCTTTATCGGTTACGGTGGGCATTCACTCGTTACAGGTGAATGGTATGGTGCCGGAACTGTCAAAAGAACTGGAGAGACTGGTCAGGCTTGCAGAGGAGCGGGGTGTTCGGGCAAAGCGGATCTCCACGGAAGAGATCGTAGTGTCGCAGTGGGTGCGGTTCAAGTGCCGGTACGGGTGCAAGGGTTATGGGAAGCATTTCGGCTGCCCGCCCTACGCCCCGGCACCCTCCGAGACGCAGCAGATGGTGCGCGAATATTCCACTGCACTCCTGCTCCGGTTTGACGGTGTGCCGGGGCACGAGGCGTTCGGTCCGGAAGATATTCCCGAGGACTTCCACCCATGGTTCCAGGACCTCATCCTCTGGGTGAATGGCACGGTACACTTCCTTGAGAAGACCGCATTTTACGACGGGTTCTACAAGGCATTCTCTTTTGGGGGGTATCCCTGCATCTGGTGCGAACACCAGCATTGCGTCGCGGAGGAGGCGCCGGGCGTGGTGGATGAGAGCCTACGCCGGAAATGCCGGCACATGGACATGGTGCGCCCGAGCATGGAGGCTGCGGGCATGGACGTCTTTGCCACCGCAAAGAACGCCGGTTGGATGCTCCAGACAATCCCCTGCAAAGATATGGAGTACGGGAAGATTGTTCACTCAGATGTGCACTCAATCGGGCTTGTACTAATCGAATGAAATGCTGAACGGGTCTCCGGTTTAGTGTTTGGTATGGACGCGGCGTGGGGGGGCACTCCTCCGCCCCAGCCCAACGATCCCTCTCCGCAGGAAAGTGGCATATTTTGCCATAAACGCCCCGACGATCGAGGTCACGATCACCATCGCGGCGATCGTCGTCCCGACAAGCGGTGAACCATACAGGACAGCGAGCGCGATCGAGAACTCGCCCCTGCCGATGGTATTTCCCCAAATCTCAAGCCCCGACAAGGCGGAATGGTGAATGAAGATACCGGTGAGGACTCCTGATATGAGCTTGGAGAGGATGGCAAGGATGCAGATCACTCCGATGACGAACCAGTCTGCGCCTCCCGAGAGATTGATGGTGACCCCAAAGAAGACAAAGAAGACGACTAAAAAGACATCCTTGAACGGGCGGGCGTGCTGCTCGAAGGCGTCCGGATCAGTTGTTGCAAACGCAGCACCGAGCGCGATCACCATCATCGTCTCGGGCACACCGAGATACATGGAGAACGAGGCAGTAGTAAGTACGGCGGCAAAGGTGAACAGGATGGGGAGTTCGTCATCCCTGTCCAGAATGGCGATCAAAAACTCCTTGCCGTAATGGGCAAGGGTGTAGAGGATGCCAAGGACAAAGAGGATCTTCACCGCAAAGATGATCAGGTTCTGGTCGCCCGCCGAAATGATGGCAAGAAAGATGATCATGACGAGGTCTTCAAAGACCATCAGCCAGATGATCGTGTCTGCCTCCTTCATCATCAGCTTCCGGTTGTCGATGAGGGATGTGAGTGCCATCGCCGTGCTGGAGACGTAGAACGCTGCTGCGACGATGAGGGACTCGATGAGGGTGAAACCGAGCAGGTACGAGGCTGCAAACCCGATGATCATGTTGACGTTGAGGTCGATGATCCCGCTTGTCAGTACCGCTGACCGGTTCGCTACGATACGATCAATCTTCAACCCCAGTCCCATGAAGAAGAGGAGGAAGATTAGCCCCATCTGTGAGAAGAAATGGCTGATCTCATCTGATGCGACCAGACCAAGCCCGGCTTTACCCAGAACCACACCCGCGAGGATGTAGAACGGGATTGCCGGTACCGAAAGGTACTTCGATATCAGCGCGAGCACGAGGCAGATGAAGAGCGCGAGTACGATGCCTTCCATTAATCCACCGAGATCTCGCGTTCGAGATTTTTGAGCTGGTCTGTCTCTCCGATGACGAGTGCTGCATCGCCGCCCTCAAAGACGAACGACGCCGGGGGGTTGATGATATTCATGCTGTGCCGTGAAATGGCGATCACGGTCGCACCGGTCTTTGCCCGGATCTGGAGATCTTCGATCGTCTTTCCGGCAATTGATGCCGGGATGATATACGTATGGAGGGTGATCCGAAGATCCGCAAGCGCTGAGAAGGCAATATCCACGCTATCCTGGTCCGCTTCGATGATCGCACCTGTCAGGATGTTACCCAGTCTTCGTGCCTCCAACGGAGTCATCTCCGCAGCGCTCGGGGTATTGCAGCCCTGCTGGAGCGTGTACATCTGGACAGTGCCGGTCTTTGTGAAGAATATCGCGACGGTATCTCCCTTCTCTGTCGAAAATTCGTATTTTGTTCCGACACCGGGAAGGTTCTGCGATCGAAGAGGCATAGGAAACATTTGCGGACTGAACCTAAAATATATTGTCATTCAGACACGAAAGACCCAGATTTACAGTCACGTGCAGGAGAAGTGAGAGAGAACAAAGAAAAGCGGAGAGTAGCACTCTCCAGCACATTTGAGAGGGCGGGAGAAACGAACAGATTGCCGATTTGAGACCGGATCTGTATGCAGAGGTTTCGTTCTCCCTACAATCATGTGGAAAGGATGGGGTTATAAACCCCAGACCGCGGGGGGTGAAAGTGAACACGGCAGGAGTTTACCGACGGTGCGTTACACTGGTGATGACTTTTTGCATTAAAACACTCCCGGTCCTGCATGCCGCTTGCATTGATCCAGCTGGGCATGATACCTTTTTGTCTGTCCGTGACGATAAATAATGATAGATCCGCGATCTCTTTTCGCGATTACCTGTAAATCATTTCAGGAGTTGAATACCATCGCAGAAATCCCGAAAGAAGAGTACATAAAAAAATGCACCTCCGCGTGTGCCGGGTGCAGTTCCTCGCTCAACCTCCGGTACGTGACAAAAGCCGCCGGACCAGACACGGTGCTTGTCGTGCCCGCCTGCTGTACGAGCGTCATACAGGGCATCTACCCGAACACCGCGATGAACATCTCGGTCTACAACATCGCGTTTGGCGCCGCTGCTGCTTGTGCATCCGGCATGTCGAACGCGTTCCGCCAGGCGGGAAAAAAGACGAACGTGATCGTGTACGCCGGTGACGGCGGAACACTCGACATCGGCATTCAGGCGATGTCCGGCGCGTTCGAGCGGGGCACCGATTTCCTCTATATCTGCTATGATAATGAGGCATACGGCAACACCGGGATGCAGCGCTCCGGCGGGACGCCGCTGGGTGCCCGCACGACAACCACGCCCACGGGAAAAACAGACGCGAAAAAGGATATCGATGCGATCATCGCCGCCCATAACCCGCCTTACATGGCAACCGCGTGCAGCGCCTACCCACAGGACGTCTTTAAGAAAGTGCAGAAAGCACTCACATTCCGGGGACCGACGTTCATCCATATCCTCGCACCCTGCCCGCCCGGCTGGCGGTACCCGACCGAGAAGACGATCGAGATGGGCAAGCTTGCGGTGAAGTCCGGTATATGGGTGCTCTATGAGCGCGAGTACGGAAAACTCACCGTCGGTGCTCCCTCAAAGGCAGCGATGAAAAAACCTATCCCGCTCGAAGATTACCTCGCGCCGCAGGGACGTTTCAAGGGTATTGACGCGAAGACCGTTGAGATCCTCAAACAGCAGATACAAAAGAACTTCGCCCGGCTTGCCGCCGAGGAGGCAGCATCATGAAGAAGATCGCAACCGGGAACAAGGCAGTAGCGGAAGCAGTCAAACAGGCAAAACCTTCAGTCGTTGCCGCGTACCCGATCACTCCGCAGACCGAGATCGTCGAGACGATCGCGGACTACGTGACCAGCGGGCAGCTCGAGAGCCGGTACATTCCGGTAGAGAGCGAACACTCGGCAATGGCAGCCTGCATCGGCGCCTCGATTACCGGTGTCCGAACATTCACTGCCACCAGTTCCCACGGGCTCCTGTACATGCACGAGATGACGAACTGGGCAGCAGGAGCCCGGCTGCCGGTTGTCATGGCGAACGTGAACCGGTCGATCGGTCCGGGCTGGAATATCTGGGCGGAGCATACCGATGCGTTGCAGGAGCGGGATACCGGCTGGCTTCAGGTCTATGTGGCGACTGTGCAGGAAGCCTACGACGCGACGCTGATGGCGTTTCGGATCGCAGAGCACAACGACGTGCTCTTGCCCGTAATGGTGAACCTCGACGGGTTCTCTCTCTCCCACATCATGCAGCCGCTCGACACTGTTGAACCCGGGGATTTCATCCCGCCGATTCACCTGCCCCATGCAATCGATCCGAAGAACCCGACCAGTTACGGCGGGCTTACAGGACCCAACGACCACTTCCGGTTCCGGTGGGACATCGAGCGCTCGATGCGCGACTCGGTAAAAGTGATCGAGGCGACACAGAAGGAGTTTGCGAAACGCTTCGGCAGGTCGTACGGGTTCACCGAGGACTACCGGTGTGAGGACGCTGATGTCATTCTCGTCTCAATGGGTACGTTCGGAAAAGAAGCTGAAGTTGCGATCGACATTCTTAGAAAGGAAGGCATTAAAGCCGGTTCGATGCGCCTCCGCTGGTTCCGTCCATTCCCGAAACTCGAGCTCGCAGGAAAAGAGGTTGTTGTAATTGACCGTGACTACTCGTTCGGTTCCGGGGGTATTCTCGCGAAGGAAATCACGGCACAGACTAAGCGGGAAGTCTACAGCGTGATCGCCGGTATCGGCGGGCAGGAAGTGACCTACGATGATCTTGCAGACTTTGTCCGGAAGCGTCGCATAGGGACCGAGTTCTGGTTCGGGGTGACCGGCAATGTTTGAGATCCGTATTCACTCACGGGGCGGGCAGGGCGGCGTGACCGCAGCCCGGCTCCTTGCAATGGCAGCTCTCCATGACGGGAAATATGCAACCGCGTGCCCGTTCTACGGCGCAGAACGCCGGGGTGCACCGGTCGTCTCGTTTGTCCGGATAGACGACCACCCGATCAAGGTCTACAGCCAGATCCGCCAGCCGGACCTTGTAGTGGTGCTGGACGCGAGCGTGATGGACGTTGTGGATGTCTTAAACGGTCTGAAGAAAGGTGGCAGGGTGCTCATCAACAGCGCCCACAAACAGGAGTTTGCCGGCTTTGCCACATCCCATGTTGACCTGACGGGAATCGCACTCCGTGAAAATCTTGTGGTTGCGGGAAGCCCAATCCTGAATACGCCGGTGCTCGGAGCGCTCGCAAAGATGGGGATCTGTTCTGCGGAATCCGTGAAAAAGGCGATCCGCGAGATGTTCTCCGATGAAAAGAACGTGCAAGCTGCGGAAGCTGCATACAAGGAGATGAGTCTATGACGAGCGCTGCAAAACGTGACCGGCTCGCGATCAGCAGACCGACGGAAGGAGCCGCCGGGCAGACGGGTTCGTGGCGGGTGTTCAAACCTGTCGTGGACAAGGAGAAGTGCAACGAGTGCGGGCTCTGTGCGATGTACTGCCCGGACAATGCGATCGATGAGGATCTCGCGGTAGATCTCAGGTTCTGCAAGGGATGTGGCATCTGCGCAAATGAGTGCCCGAAGAAAGCGATTGCGATGGTCAGAGAAGAGAAATAGAATCTCTTTTCCATTCGCTATTTTTGTTTCAATCTCTTCGCGATACTTTTTTTAGGAGAGTTGCCTGTAGATCACTTCAAAGTGATCGGAATGTATGGGGTCAGGATGTTTGTGACAGAGGGAGAGATCATAATCCCAAACGAAATCCGGGTTCATATTGGGTTGCGGATGGAAGTGTTATCAGTGATAGAGGCAAAGAAGGGGCGATCATTTTGAAGCCGGATACGGGTGAAAACTTCATGAAAACAGGGGATTGCGTTGTCAAAAAGAAACTGACGGAAGAGATCGATCTCAAGCGGATGTATGAAGAGGAGATCGAGGAACTGAATCCGATCTACATTGCCTCCACAGAGCGTGATGATCATTATGATCTTCTTTTGGATGACAAGGATTCTGACCGGGTACGGAAATTGATGTGAATTGTCCTTGACGAACTGGAAAAATATGACAGAAAATAATTCCCTCATTGTCCTGAAACCCGATTAATCAATACTCTTCTGGTAAAATATCATTGGTTTATTTTCACGGGCAGGTCAAATCTCAGTCGCAACCTTTTTAATCCCCCACCCGAATATCAGGCATAAGGATGGGAGCATGAACCGGCTGTATTTTGGGGATACACGGGACCTTTTCAAGTTTGACCTCGTGCGGCACATCGTAAAATCGCTACCTGACATCGCGAGTTTTACGTTTGTACCGATGCTGACCGAACCAGCAGGGCGCGGCGGGCGCAGCACTCACAAAGACTTAATAAAAGCGCTGGAGAAGGGCAAGGCAGGCAGCCAGAACCGTGACCTCGTGAGCTGCATGGAACGCTTGCAGGGGATCGATAAAAATCTTGAATATTTCAACGGCATCCGTTCGTATTTCGAAAAAGAGCAGATCCAGACCGAGATCTTTTTCAAAACCCGTTTCTCCCACGAAACCCGTAACCAGTATTTCGAAAACATTGCCGGGAATTTACCAGTGCACACCCTTATCTCTGTAGATCCGGACACCGGGCTTGAGGAGAGCACCCCGGATGAAAAGCACCTGCTTTTCTCGGAGGCAAAAAAGATCCACGACCGCATGGATCCGGGATCAATCCTGATGATCTACCAGCACCTTCCCCGGGTGAAACGTGAGGGTTATATCCAGAACCGGTGCTCGCAGCTTGCCACGCTCACCGGCTCCCATCCAGCTGCGATTACCGACAATGAGATTGTCTTTTTCTTCGTGACAAAAAACCAGAAGTTACAGGAACGCCTGATCTGGAGTATAGAGAGTTACGCAAACAGTTACCCGGATCTCAAATCGTACCCGTAATCCTCATCGCCAACCCGTTTATCAACCCAAAAAAAGGCGTATCATTTCCGGGATCTGCCCGGATGACAGATTGCATCACTGCACTTTAAGTTCATCTTTTGCCATGTACTCGAGATCAAACTTGTAGAAGTGGGTGAACCCGCAGTTCTGGCACCGGACAGTGAAGTGCCGGCACCCGATCGTGAGATCGTGCGGACCGGTTACTTTGCAGTGCCTGCATTCTGCCGGCTCGACCAGTTCCCAGAGATCATAACACCCGATCTTCGTGAATGTGCCTGGCTGGGTCACTTCCTCCATGCGGGGGACAAATACTCGTGTCGCGCCGCAATTCTCGCACTCAACTTCTGCCTTGTATGGCACTGCCTTTATGATCTGGTCTGCGATCTTTTTGCAGTGGTAACAATCAATGCGGTATTTCGTGAAGATGAACCGGTCGCTCATAAGAGGTATTGGTTGCGTGCCGGTTCATTAACCTGTTGCCGTCAGCCGGGGCGAGCGGCAGATCGGGAGAGTTGTGTAAATCTATTTAATTATAGAACATTCACCCTTTACACATTATGAAATGGTTTATTGGTTTTTTTGTTCTGCTGGTTGCCCTTGTTACAATCAGCGGCTGTACACAACCGGCACAGACTGCTGCACCCGTGACTACCGTCCCGACCACCATGCCGGTCATCGTTGCCACCCCGGTTCCGACAACTGCGGCAACAACGGTTGCCACCACCGCAGCTCCCACGAACACAGCAGTAGTTACCACCAAAGTGCCTGCCACAACGCAGACGACCGCTGTTAACGTGACCCAGAACACGACTGCGATTATAACCCCGGTAAAGACTGTCACCGCAGCGAGCAGGGTCACAACCATCCATCTCAACAGGACCGGGTTTGACCCGGCGTTGGATGTTGTGCTCCCGGGCACCCAAATCACGTGGGTAAACGATGACAGCGTCTCCCACTCGGTGAAGTCCATCGGGAACAACGACGGCATGTTCACCTCAACAGAGATCATCCCGACGGCACAGTTCTCCTATTCCTTTGGCGAGAAGGAAGGCACGTACGAGTATGCCCTGATTGATCTGCCGACAGTAAAAGGGAAGATCATTGTGCAAACCGGTCCGTCGGTAGTAGGAGCATAATCCACTCCATCATCCCCGTCTCTTTTTTTCCTGTTTCCGCCAGAATTCCCGTGATAACTGCGGGGCACTGCTCATCTCATAACCGGCGGTAAATTTCCCTCGCAGGTACAGGAACCGGTTGCGGCACGGATAACTCGCAAGCCAGAAGAAAAGACTTGTCAATTCGCAAACTATCCCGATTGCCGGATAGTTTACCGGCAGCGCCCGTCAGTCCGTAAAGATCCGGTACAATGGCGAGTCCCGTTTCAGTTCCACCCACCGGTCATGGCAATCGGGCATCACATTACAAAGGGCTGCCCAGAAACGCTCCGAGTGGTCCATCACGATCAGGTGGCAGACTTCGTGAGCGATCACGTAATCAAAAAGCCGGGGCGGCAGCAGGCAGAGCTCGGATGCAAAGGTGACATTCCCCCTGCTCGTACAAAACCCCCACTTCCCCCTGTTCTTCCGGACATTCACCTGCGGAGCCTTGACACCGAAAGCCGCCACAAAATGGAACACCCGGGGGATTGCCGCCCGCAGCGTCTCATCCTTAACGGTAACCGCGACTGCATGCTGTATGGTTTCCTGTTCGAGGGAGGGAAGCATACCTGATGGCAGATTGACGTCAAGAACCGCCCCGTTTCGCACGGCTGTAGCACGCGACCCACCCCGGGTCACCCGGACGGTGAGGGTGCCACCAAGAAACGGGTATATTTCCCCGTCACAGAATTCACGTCGAACGGCAACTGCTCGTTTGGTGGAGGTGACCTGAGCACAAATCCAGTCTGCCTTATTCGTGATGACCCGATGGATCTCATTGCGGCTCACACGTACCGGTGCGACCACTTCGACAGACCGGTCCGGTTTGATCTTTATCGTGATTCTTCTGGCGCGGGAACTGAAGTGTATGGAGTAACCGAGGGTCATCCCATTATACACGAGCGAGTCCTCGTACCCTTCTTTCGAAGGGGTTGGACCCTTGGTCTTTGTCTTCCCGTTTCCCATCAGGTTCTGCCGGATCCAGTCTTTATTTCGCTCAACCACCGCAGTAACTGAGTCAACGGTGGCATCCCAGGGAGCCCGTACTTCTATGCTTCCGTCATGGCGCATGAAGATTGAGGTATTCTTTCGTGTGCCCTTGAACGTGACCGTGTAGGGGATTACCCGGTCATCGATCGTCACCGAGTATTGTGCAGGTGGATTTTTTTGCGCGAATAGGATGCGCTGTGTCCGCTCGATCCATCCGGCGCTCTCGATAACATACTGGCGGACTTCTGCAGGGTCATAGTTCATAGGCACCTTGACGTGAATCTCCCCGGAGGGGTGGACGTGGATAGATATGGTACTGCAGCGTGATGAGGCTTCGATGGTATAGACAGGAATGATCATGGAGCGCTCTTTACTCTCTTTCGTTTGACGGATGAACTTTCTTCACTCCAGATGCATCTTTTTTCGAGTTCCAAAAACTCTTTCGATATGTCACGGGCGGAGCTTTAACGACACACCGATGCGATGAAATTTTCTGATGATTGGAACATCAATGACGAGAACCGTAACAACGGTCAGGAAAAGACGGATCCGCCCTTTTACATTTTTTTGATTGTTAGACCGCAACACACAGTCATTGCGAAGAAAAAAAGTTAAAAAATATTGGGATGCGATTAGGTTAGTAGTCGCCCATGCCCGGAGGCATGCCGCCCATTCCACCCATACCGCCCATGCCACCGGGGGGCATACCGCCTTCGGGTGACGGGCTCTTGGACGATGCGATGACATCGTCAATGCGCAGGATCATGATCGCTGCTTCAGCAGCGGAGGAGATCGCCTGCGTCTTTACGCGGAGCGGCTCAAAGACACCGGCTGCCTTCATGTCGGCTGCCTTGCCTTCGTAGACGTTCAGACCAAAGGTCTTCTTGCCCTTCTCGTGCGCTGCACGGATCTCGACAAGCATGTCGATGGGGTCAAGCCCTGCGTTCTCTGCAAGAGTCCGCGGGATTACCTCAAGCGCTGATGCAAATGCCTCAATGGCGAGCTGTGCCCTGCCACCGACGCTTGCTGCGTACTCGCGGAGACGGAGCGAGAGCTCGGTCTCAGGTGCGCCGCCGCCAACAACGATCTTCTTGTCTTCGACAACGACTGCGACGACACGGAGTGCATCATTGAGTGCACGCTCGAGTTCGTCGACTACATGCTCGGTTCCGCCACGGACAATGATCGAGACAGCTTTCGGGTTCTTGCACTGCTCGACA
>JAPKXU010000240.1 GCA_026394655.1 Methanoregula sp.
TTATCCGAGGCTCTCCCTGCGGTTCGACCGTTGCTGCAAGCGCGGAACTTCACGGAACACATCTGAGTCCCGAACAACTCCAGCACTACGGTCTGCGGATCTGCCACTTCTGCCGGGCGCCCCGGTTCGGGAAGACCTGCGATAAGGAAGTGTCCGGGCTGCTCCATATCCGGGAACTGGTCCATGCGATCAGTGCCGTATCTCCTGTGGCTGGTGCACGGGTAAAGCAGTTCACCGAAGAGATGGAGAAAATTATTGATCAGAAAATAACCAAGGGATAACAAAATGCAGGACTTTTTACAACTATTCGCCGACTGGCTGACATACTCGATCCTCGGACTCGTGCAGGGTACCCCCCTCGCCTCATCGGTGAACTTCTTCATCTATGACTCGATTAAGGTCACGCTGCTGCTCGCCGTGATCGTCTTTGGTGTCGCCATCGTGCGGACGTACATCACCCCGCAGAAGGTAAAGAAGTGGGTGGGTGGACGCACGGAAGGAGTGGGCAATGTGGTAGCAGCGGTTCTTGGTATTCCCACACCGTTCTGCTCCTGCTCTGCGGTGCCTCTCTTTATCGGTTTTGTTGAGAGTGGCGTGCCGCTTGGCATCACGTTCTCGTTCCTGATCGCATCACCGCTTATCAACGAGGTCGCCGCTGCAATGCTGCTTGCGATGTTCGGCTGGCAGATCGCCCTCATCTACATCGTTTCCGGGCTTATCATTGCAATCATCGCTGGCATTATCATCGGGCGCCTCCACCTTGAAGGAGAGGTTGAGGAGTTTGTGTACAAGTGCAAGATGTATGATAGTGCAGAAAAGGCGATGACATGGAAAGACAGGCTCACGTTCGCGAAGACCGAGTCCCGGGACATCACCCTGAAGGTGCTCCCCTACATCCTGATCGGCATTGCCATCGGTGCGGTTATCCACGGGTACGCCCCGGCAGATTTCCTTGTCAACATCGCCGGCCCGGACAACCCACTTGCGGTCCCCATCGCGGTGCTGATCGGCATCCCGCTCTACTCCAACGCCGCCGGTATGATCCCCATCATGGAAGTGCTTACCGCAAAGGGTATGGCGATGGGGACTGCGCT
The DNA here is from genome assembly GCA_026394655.1 of Methanoregula sp. Classification (GTDB taxonomy): domain Archaea; phylum Halobacteriota; class Methanomicrobia; order Methanomicrobiales; family Methanospirillaceae; genus Methanoregula. The sequence goes on from JAPKXU010000240.1 coordinate 1,095, forward strand.
CGCGTTCATGATGGCAGTCATCGGGCTCTCGCTCCCGGAGATGATCATCCTGCGCAAGGTGATCAAGATCAAACTGCTCCTGATCTTCGCAGGAATCCTGTTTGTCGCGTTCACGCTGACGGGGTATTTGTTTAATGCGATACTGGGATAATCTGATTCAATGAGGGAAAAAAGCATGAATTTTGAAATACGGCCAATAGGTTATGTGCGATCTCCATACAAGGAGAAGAAGGACGCCCCCCGACAAGGGAGATTGATGGATACGGTTTCGGAAATTGTCATCGATGAGCAGTATCTTCCCGGGCTTCTGGATGTTGAGAAGAAGTCACACCTGATTATCCTTTCATGGTTTGACAGGGCTGACCGAACCCTGCTCCGGGCAACACCCCCGCATGAGAAGATCGAGCACGGGGTGTTTGCCACCCGGTCACCCAACCGCCCCAACCCGGTTGCGTTCTCAGTGGTCGACCTGCTCGTGCTTGACAGAAATGTCCTGCAGGTTCGCGGGCTTGATGCCCTTGACGGTACTCCTATAGTAGATATCAAGCCCTATTCACCAGATATCGATTGCGTGAAAATACCGGACTATAAGAACCGGTTCCCCACTCCATGATTTACCGGGAGCGTGTGTCGCATTATTTCTGATAGGTATGACAATTTTTCATTTTACGGGATCACCCACCTGCATCATTAATAATCCGCAGGAAAAAGGGTAATTGATGTCAGATGCCGGGGCACAGCCCCCTGTTTTGAAACGCGAGATCGGTCTCTTTGGTGCGACGGCACTTGGTATCGGAGCGATCATCGGCTCCGGCATCTTCATCGTCACCGGCATTGTTGCCGGCATTGCGGGTCCTGCAATGATCTTTTCTGTCATAATTGCCGGTGTCATTGCTGTATTCTCGGCAATGAGTGTCGCTGAACTGGGGGTATATCTTCCGGAAGAGGGAGGAACCTATGCGTACGCACAAAAACTCATCTCACCGTTTGCCGGATTCATTGCCGGCTGGATCTGGATCTTCTCGAACATCTTTGTCGGGGCAGCAGTCTCGCTGGGCTTTGCCCATTATTTCGTCACCCTCTTCCCGGCAGTGCCGGTGAAAATTATCGCGGTCGTGATCTGCCTTGTTTTCAT
>JAPKXU010000205.1 GCA_026394655.1 Methanoregula sp.
CGGGTGGATACATGGGTCAGGTGTATCTCTGCAAGAGCTGCAGATACCGGGGGTCGTTTGTGCTTGAAATTGATGATGAAGAGACTACAGCGCCACAAGAAAGTAAAAAATAGCCTGAATCTATAATCATTCTGTTTGAGATTGCCATGCACGAAGCGCGCCAGTATGTAAAATGCGAAGATTCCGCAGTGAAGTGCTCACTCTGCAACCACCGGTGCCGCATCGTTCCCGGAAAGCACGGCATCTGCGGGGTGCGGGAAAATGTGGGGGGGACGCTGTATGCTGCTACGTACGGGAAGATAATTTCTGAACATCGGGATCACATTGAGAAAAAACCCCTTTTCCACTACCTGCCCGGATCATTCACGTACTCACTGGGCAGCATTGGCTGTAACTTCCATTGCCAGCACTGCCAAAACTGGGAAACCACATGGGCTGCTTTCGAAAACTTGCTTCCGCTTTCACCGGAAGAGGGTGTAGCGCGGGCGATTGGGAGCAGGTGCGCGAGTATCTCGTGGACATACAACGAACCGACGATCTGGCACGAGTATACGCTTGACATGGGTACATATGCCCGTGCTGCCGGGCTCGGTACCGTTTATGTTACAAACGGGTATATCACGGAAGAGGCGTTGCGCGAGCTTGCCCCGATGCTTGGCGCTTTTCGGGTGGATCTCAAGGCGTTCTCAGAAGACTTTTACAAAAATGTCTGCGGGGCGCATCTCCAGCCGGTGCTCGATTCCGCAGCGTTGGCACGAGAGCTGGGTATGCACGTTGAGACGGTGACGCTCGTAATCCCCGGTTTGAATGACAGTACAGAAGAGATCGATGCACTGATCCACTGGGTGATCGACCATCTCGGACCGGCAACTCCGATGCACTTCTCACGATTCCACCCGGATTACCAGATGACCGATCGCGAAGCAACTCCTGTTGCCACCCTTGAGAAGATTTACTTACGGGCAAAGGAGCTCGGGCTCCGGTTCCCGTATCTCGGGAACGTGTACAATCACCCGTACGAGCACACCTACTGCCCGGTGTGCGGCGCGGTGCTGATTGAGCGGCAGGGGTTTACGAGCCGGTTCCGGGAACTGGATGGGCAGCAGTGCGGGAAATGCGGTGAACGGATAGAGATGGTGCGCCATGTTGCCTGAACCCTCTGCCGAATCCGGACACAAACCAAAACCTGAGTCCGAAGCTGAACCCACCTTCGTTACTGACCGGATGCTCGGCACTCTCACGAGGTACCTTCGGTTCATGGGCTACGACACGGTGAGCGCAAACGGGTTGTTGCCCGGTAATGCCAAAGAGGATACGCTCCTCCTTGAGATGGCGGCGCAAGAGCACCGTATCCTTCTTACAAGGGACCACGAACTTGCCCGGCGGGGAAAAGACCATGTAATTCTCATCAGTTCCGATGACGTGATGGTTCAGGTGCAGCAGCTAATCGATCGCGGGCTTGTCCGGCGGCAGTGCCGGATGAGCCGGTGCTCGCTGTGCAACACGGTTCTGCGGGCTGCAACAGGTGCCGAGATTGCGGGTGCGGAATATGCACCGGAGGAGAAGACCGGGTTAACCTTTTTCTGGTGTGACGAGTGCAGCAAATTGTACTGGAACGGATCGCACGGGAGGATGCTGTCGGAGCGAATCGGGGGCAGGAGAGATCTGAGTTAGGGTGCCGTTTTTTTGCATGTTGGGATCATTCCTCTCTCTCTCGCGAATCGCTTTGAACTGATCAATGTTCAACACAACCTGTTCCTGCTGACCGTCTCATTACCTACCTCATCGCGCCCTAGTTCTCTGCTCCATACGAAACCATTATTATTGAACAAACTATATTGTCGTTCAAACGGAGGTCAACAATGTTATCAAAATCCATGGAAGAAGCCCTGAACCGGCAGGTCAACCGCGAACTCTATTCTGCATATCTCTATACGAGCATGTCGGCATATTTCTCTTCGATGAATCTGTCAGGGTTTGCCAAATGGATGAAGATCCAGGCAAAAGAAGAGCGGGCTCACGCAACGAAGTTCTATGATTATATCCTCACCCGGGGCGGAAAGATTACCCTCCTTGACATCGAGGCACCCAAATCAAAATGGGCATCTGCGGGGAAAGTCTTCGAAGAGGTCTACGCCCACGAGCAGAAAGTCACTGCCATGATCAATGCCCTTGTCGAACTTGCCGCAAAGGTGATAGACCACGCCAGCTTCGAGATGCTCCAGTGGTTTGTGAAAGAGCAGGTGGAAGAAGAGGAACATGCAAGCGAGATCCTCGTAAAAGTAAAGACGCTTGGCGATGTTCCGGGGCACCTCTTCTATCTCGATCACGAGCTCGGAAAACGGGAATAATCCCACAAATCTCTCTTTTTAGCGCGGATCGGTACTCGCAGTCCAAGATCCCGCTCGTTTCAACGAATGATGGGATTCCGGGCAAACGCCCGGCTCGCGAGGCAACAGATGCCCACCGGCTACGGAACATTCGTCTCAAGATCAATTTATGGATGAGGATCCGGATCTGATCATCAGATGCGAAACCACAAATCCTGTTCATAGCGGGGGATGGACTTTACATACTTCCCGCGATAATTTACGATCCGGGAAGGATCCTGTTATGAAAAGTCCGGTCTATTTTGCAAGCCTCGTCGCACGTACGGATCAGGAAAGCACCATAGCGAAAGTGCAGCGCCTCTTTGACAGGGTGGAGTTTCGTGCATGCGTTCACAAAAACGATCGCACCGCGATAAAACTGCACTTCGGCGAGTTGGGCAACGACTCATACATCAACCCGGTGTTCGTACGGCAGGTTGTTGACAAGGTGAAAGGAGCCGGTGCCCTGCCGTTTGTTACCGACACAAACACGCTATATCTTGGCAGCCGCTCAAACGCGGTCGACCATATCACCACCGCCATACTGCATGGGTTCGATTACGCCGTGGTGGGAGCGCCCGTGATCATAGCTGATGGGTTATGCGGGAAAAATATAGCGCGGGTGAAGATTGATAAGAAACATTTTGAGAAGGTTGCCATTGCCGGGGACATCGTTGCATCAGACAGCATGATCGTCTTAAGCCATTTCAAAGGGCACGATGTTGCCGGTTTTGGGGGGGCAATCAAGAACCTCGGGATGGGCTGCGCGCCACCGGAAGGGAAGCGGGCACAGCATAAGGCACGCCCGTTTTCAATACAGGACCGTTGCACCGGCTGCGGGACATGTGTCAAGGTCTGCCCGAAGTCAGCGATCACGCTTGTGAATGAGAAATCAACAATCGATCGTGATCTCTGCATCGGGTGTTTCGAGTGCATGACAGTCTGCCCAGCGCACGCGATCGACATTGACTGGGAGATCGAGATCCCGCCTTTTGTTGAGCGGCTCGTCGAGTACGCGTACGGGGCATGGCTGGGTAAGCAGGGGAAGATCGGTTTTGTCAACTTCCTGACACGGATCACGCCGGATTGCGACTGCGTCCCGTGGAGCGACGCGTCGATCGTGCCGGATATCGGTATCCTTGCATCAACCGATCCAGTGGCGATCGATGCAGCCAGTTACGATCTCGTGAACCAGCAATTGGGGTTTATTGATTCACGGCTCACATCGCACCACAAGTGCGGTGAGGATAAGTTCAAAGGAATGCGGGCGAACACGGACGGGCGTCGTCAGGTAGAGTACGCGGAAGAACTTGGTATGGGAACCAGCCAGTACGAACTGATCCGCATCTGATCTTTTTTTTGCGTTTTTTGTATTTTCACTATGGATTTTAACAAAAAATTGGGTGGAAATGTATTGCTATCACCAATAAAAACCACAAGGTTTAAAAGAAGGTGGAAAGCAAGCGCTTATTAGTGAAGGAGTATTAAAAGAATTGAGTTTGAGATCAATCCTACTCAAACGTCCCTTTCAGGTGTGGGAAGGCAACCTTCTCTATCCCAAAGGGTGACCACCGGTTTTTCCGGGGATCTTCTCCGGTTGATTGACGGTCACACAATTCAGGAAGTGTTCTTATGAATCTTAGACAGCCAAATGCAAACGAAGCCACCGGAACGGTGAACCGGTCACGGAGCGTTGCCCCGTGTTCCGGTATCTGTACCCGGTGCATGGACGGATGCAAAGGCAGCTGTGAGATCTGGTTATCATCGTTCCGGGGCAGGGAAGTTCTCTATCCCGGTCCATTCGGTGAGATCACCGCAGGTGCCGACAAGAATTACCCGATTGACTATTCGCATCTCAACATTCAGGGATATGCAGTAGGCGCAAAGGGTCTTCCCGATGGAACCGAAGCTGGTCCGGATACAGCGGTCTTCTCAACCGTGGATACCGAGACCGAATACGGCTGGGACAAGAAGGTAAGGATGCGCCTCCCGATCTTTACCGGGGCGCTCGGCTCAACCGATATTGCACGGATAAACTGGGAGCACTTTGCAGTTGGTGCAGCGATATCCGGGATTACGTGCGTGTGCGGTGAGAACGTCTGCGGTATTGATCCAGGCTTAAAGCTCGACAACACGGGCAAAGTCTCGGCATCACCCGAGATGGACCGCCGTATCAACACGTACCGTAAGTTCAGCGAAGGCTATGGGGAGATCCTCGTCCAGATGAATGTTGAAGACACCCGGCTTGGAACCGCGGAATATGTCGCAAGCAAACACAACCTGGACACGATCGAGCTCAAGTGGGGACAGGGTGCAAAGTGCATCGGCGGCGAGATGAAGGTCAAGTCGCTTGAACGTGCAATCGAACTTAAGCGGCGCGGGTACATCGTCCTCCCGGACCCAACCTTAAAAGAGAACCAGGCAGCCTTCAAGGCAGGTGCGATCAAGGAATTTGAACGCCACTCACGCCTCGGCTTTGTCACAAAGGAAGGGTTCATGGAAGAGATTGACCGGCTGCGCGACATCGGTTTCAAGCGTGTCACGTTAAAGACCGGCGCGTACTCCATGGTGGAACTCGCCATGGCGCTCCGCTACTGTTCTGAAGCCAAGATTGACCTCCTGACGATTGATGGAGCTCCCGGTGGCACCGGCATGAGCCCGTGGCCGATGATGAATGAATGGGGCATCCCGTCGTTCTACCTCCACTCGATGGCATATGAGTTTGCCTGTAAACTTGCGAAGAAAGGCATGCGGGTTCCGGATCTCGCATTCGCCGGAGGTTTCTCTGATGAGCCCGGCGTCTTCAAGGCGCTCGCGATGGGCAGCCCGTACGTGAAGGCGGTCTGCATGGGTCGCGGTCTCATGATCCCCGGCTTTGTCGGCAAGAACATCGAGAAGTGGATCAAGGAAGGCGATCTGCCGAAGTCCGTATCCAAGTATGGGAACAACATCGAGGAGATCTTTGTTTGCTACGAAGAGTTAAAGGAGAAATACGGCTCGCGGATGAAAGAGATCCCGATGGGTGCTGTCGGTATCTATACATACGCGCAGAAGTTTAAGACCGGTCTCCAGCAGCTCATGGCAGGCAGCAGGAACTTCCGGCTCTCTACGATGTCCCGTGATGATCTCATGGCACTCACTCCTGAAGCAGCAGATGTTTCCGGCATCGAGTATGTCATGAGTGCCCGCTATGACGAAGCGATGGGTGCACTGCTCGACTAATCGAACAGCACGTCACGGATACTGCTGACATGGGGATTCCCCCCACAGATTTTTTTAACTGTCCGAAGACAGAATGTGCGAGATGTCACGGCACCGGCTTTTTAGGGATCTGACAGTTGAACATCTTACCGCGGTAAAAATAATAGGTGATTGTGTAAGATCCACCCCTAACCTTTAGTTAGGGAGGAGAAATGGATCATATGGATTTTCGGGAGATTGGCAAGCTCGTTTCTGAAGACCGATTATCTCTTGAGTATCTTTGGAAGAAA
>JAPKXU010000273.1 GCA_026394655.1 Methanoregula sp.
ATTATCGACGAGGTGCAGATGCTGGAGGATCCCGAGAGGGGGCACCGGTTGGACGGGCTCGTTGCCCGGCTCAAGTACCTGTGCCCGCAAGCGCAGTTCCTGTACCTGTCCGCAACGATCGGTTCGCCAAAGACGCTCGCAAAGAAACTGAACTGCCAGCTGGTACGGTACGATGATCGCCCGGTGGCACTCGAACGCTACCTCCTCTTTATGGAACGCAAGCAGAAGATCCCGACGATCAAGCAATTGACTACCGAAGAATACAAGCACACATCCTCGAAGGGGTTCCGGGGACAGACGATCATCTTCACGAACGCCCGGGCGCGCTGCCACACGATCGCCGATGCGCTGGGGATGCGGGCAGCGGCATACCATGCCGGGCTGACATCGCAGGAGCGGCGGGATGTCGAGACCCGGTTCTCTACGGGGAAACTGATGGCGGTGGTGACGACAGCAGCGCTTGGTGCAGGTGTCGATTTCCCCGCGTCGCAGGTGATCTTTGATGCCCTTGCGATGGGCAGGGACTGGTTGTCGGTGCAGGAGTTCAACCAGATGGCAGGCAGGGCAGGGAGACCGGATTTCCATGACCTCGGGAAAAAGGGCGTGATGGAGGAGGTGGCACCTGAGCATGACATCGAGCAGAGCTCCGAAGAGTACGTGGCAAATGCGGTTGCCTGCAATGGTGACGAGGCTGCAATCAACCGGATCACCGCAACGATGGTAGGTTCCATGGAGCCGGTGTTACCCGATCTCATCGCTCACCGGCTCGTGCAGAAGAAAGGATCACGCATCGAGCTGTTGCCACTCGCACGCGTGATGGCAGAGCATTTCATCGGTATCGAGCGCCTGCTTGAGATCATCCGCCTGACCGGGAAGATGGAAGATCCGCTCGATATCATCGGGGAACTGGAGAGCGACCAGATCCAAAAGGAGACCGCGAAAGCAGCGGAAAAGAAGAAGCAGCAGAAGGGTGGGCACGGAAGGAGGTGAAGGGGAGCCGGTTCTCTCCATTCCGGTATTGGGCGCTTGTCATTGGAGGGTGTATTACAGAACTGAATAAAGTCAGATGGTGTTTTATACATTTTCGTATGCTTGGGGCGTCATTTTCAACCCTCCAACATCCCTCTTTACCCGTTAATCCTCGATTATAAACTCCGCCATCATCATGTGATGCCTTGGTAAAAGTGGCACGTTTTACCGGAATTTCGCCGCATCTTTCTGCCACCTATATATGAAAGCATATCCTACCGTGAACTACTGATATGCCGAACCTATTCACCTCAACAAAAATAATCTCCACCCCACACCGCCTTCCTCTCAAAGGTTCTATCGATCTTACTTACCGGTGCAACAACCGGTGCCGTCACTGCTGGCTCAGAACCGCTGATGGCAGCGGGGAACTCTCCACTCAAGAGATCATAGCGCTTGTGGATGACACCCGGGCAATGGGGTGCCGGGAGTGGGCGATCTCCGGGGGGGAACCGATGCTTCGCCCGGACTTCGCGGAGATCTTTGACTACATCACTTCGCACGCGAAGAGTTACAGCATCAATACGAATGGGACATTGATCACACCGGAGATCGCTCTTCTTATGAAGCGCAAAGGTTCAAAGATGGTCGCACTCTATGGGGCTACTGCCGATGTGCACGATCACGTGACGCAGAACCCCGGCTCCTTTGCTGCCACGATGCGGGGATTTTCACTTCTTAAAGAAGCCGGTGCCGGGTTCACCGTCCAGATCATCCCGATGAAGGATAGTTATCATCAGTTGGAAGAGATGATTGCGCTTGCCAAATCGCTCAGCCCTCACTATCGTATCGGGGCACCATGGCTCTATTTGTCTGCCGGTGCGGATCCCGTGCGGAATGCAGAGATTGATGCCCAGCGACTCCCTCCCCGCGATGTGGTGGAACTTGACCGTCCGGATTTCTCCTGCCTCCAATTCGAGGGGGATGGAGCGCACCCGCAGTGCCCGGAAGGGGATGATCGGTTGTTTGCCGCCTGCATTGCCTGTCGTAGGGATTTCCATGTGGATCCGTATGGTATGATGTCTTTCTGCTGCTTCATCAAAGACCCCGCGATGCGTTATGATCTCCGTAAGGGGACATTTTGTGACGCATGGGAGCGGTTCATCCCGTCCCTTGCCGGGAAGGTCCGTGGCGGGGTGGAGTACCGGGAGAACTGCGGTTCGTGTGATTACCGCACAGACTGCCGGTGGTGCCCGGTGTACGGGTATCTTGAGCATGGCAGGTATTCTGCAAAGGTTGAGCACCTCTGCGATGTTGCGCGGGAGAACCGGGCCTGCAAGGAGACCATGAAAAGAGACCAGCGCCGGTATTTCCGGATTGGGGGGATCACAATCCAGGTGGATTCCGACCTGCCCTTTTCTGACACTACGTTCGATCCGAAATTTTCCAGTTTCCGCGTCGAGGGTCCGGGTGAAGATACGGTGAGTATCCGCCACCACTTCAGCCTCCCGGATCTTCCGGAGGAGAAACGGGGTGAAGAGCTGTACCGGAAATCCCCGTGGGCGATTTACCGGAAGGGTCGGTCGTGGATTTACACCGGAATTCCAACAGACGGAACGGTCTCGCCCCTCCACCGGGTGGCGGTATTCTCGGACGACCACTCTTCTGGAAGGATCTACAATGACTCTACCCGGGAGGACAGCTTCCGGAAGGGGAACTTAGGCTCCCTGACAATGTTTCCCTCCGACCAGATCCTGATCGCCCGCCTGCTTGCCGACCGGAACGGGTTCTTCCTCCATTCCTGCGGTGCGGTGATGGACAACAAGGGTCTGCTCTTCGTCGGGCATTCCGAGGCGGGGAAGTCGACGACCGCCCGGCTGATTGCGGCACACGCGGAGATCCTCTGCGATGACCGGAACATCGTCCGGCGTTTTGATGATGGGTGGAAAGTCTATGGGACATGGAG
>JAPKXU010000058.1 GCA_026394655.1 Methanoregula sp.
TCGGGGGTTCTTAAGAAACGTACGTAATTCCCATCTGGATACAGGCATGAAAAATGATAATGCCCGGGGATTTTCACAGGGACTGTCTCGCACATTTTCATCACGTATGGTTGTGGCATCTTCGTGTTCATTAGAGGTTCCGATGTAGAAAGGGCAGAGTTGGTGCGGCACGTGAATTTGCCCATTTTTCCGATGAAGAGTGATTCAACAATCCTGCGAACAGATTGATGGTCACACCGGCACTTGCTTGTGAAAAAAAGGTGAACTGGCACGCCGCTGGAATCACTTGGTTTTCGTGACATAACCGTGTTGCAACACATCAGGAAAATGATTTAAAATTCCCGCCACGCTTTTATGGGTAAAACGATCATACAAGAACCGGAGAATTGTTATGAAACTCAGCCATATCCTTGCCGGCATTCTTGTGCTTGTGATCTGTGTCTTTATCTACGACTCTGCCGGCGCGTTGTATTCCCAGAGCGTTGACCTCGCGAATGCGGGAAAATATTCTGCGGCATTGAAGGCAGCTGATCAGGCTCTGGCACTGAACGCAAGTTCGCTCAACCCTATTATCCAGGCAAACCGTGCTGGTATCCTTGTGATGCTAGGAAGGAACGAGGATGCGATCACAGCGGCTGATGCAGCACTCGGGGCGCAGGGCAACCTGACTACAACATACTCTATTGCGTACTTCAACAAGGGTAACGCACTCCGGAACCTTGGCAGGACCGATGAAGCGAAGGCAGCCTATACAAAAGCTGCCGAACTCGACCCAACGCTCGTAAACCCGTACAAAACCTGATGTTCCTGTTGAGTTCCCCCAACCCCCGCACGTTTTTAATGAAAACTGGCATGCCGGTTTCACGGGATTTGGGTGTGTGAATGGTTTGGGCATAATGTAAGATTTTTATCATTGTTTTTTGTCATTGCTATTCCGCACGATCGTGTGGAAGGGACCGTTACCGTTGATTAGAACCGGCTTTTTGTGATCTAACATATCCGCGATTTCAGAAACCGGGAGAATACTATTATATAATAATCGTATCGCTATATCCACTGTTAAGAGGTAAAGTCATATGTCCGTGGCAAAGTGTATTCCGTTATGTGTTGCAGGAATTCTCCTCATCACCTGCATGACACCCCCAGTCTCTGCCTGGTCCAACCAGATATTCGCCCCGTTTGTGGATGTAGGGTCATACCCGACCCTTGCACTTGACAATATATCCGATACAACCGGCGTGCAGTTCTTTACTCTTGCCTTTATCATTGCGGACCAGTCAGGGAATCCCTCGTGGGATGGTGTAATCCCGGTCGGTGACCGCCCCTATCTCAATGAAGTGAACCGGATCCGGGCTAAAGGAGGGAATGTCCTTGTCTCGTTCGGAGGAGCTTCCGGGACCGAACTTGCCGTTGTAGTCCCCGATGCAACTACACTCCAGGCACGATACCAGTCGGTGATTGACACGTATAACGCAACGTGGATAGATTTTGATATCGAAGGAGGAGCATGTGCAGACCTCCTCTCAATCGACCGCAGGAATAAGGCGATTGCCGGGCTCGAGGTTGTAAATCCAAACCTTCGTGTCAGTTATACCCTGCCCGTTGAGACGGATGGGCTGACAGAGAATGGACTTAACATCCTCCGGAATGCGAAGGCAAACGGAGCCCGTGTCGATATCGTGAATGTCATGACCATGGACTTCGGCTCCTATTATGCACCGGATCCGGAAGGCAGAATGGGAGAGTATGCAATCCAGTCAGCAGAGAGCCTGAAAGGACAACTGCTGGCGCTGTACCCGGATAAATCTGCTGGCAGCATCTACGCGATGATTGGCATCACTCCCATGATTGGACAGAACGATGTCAAAGCAGAGGTTTTCCGGCTCATTGATGCGGAAAAGATTCTTGAGTATGCCAGGAGCAAAGGCATCGGGTTCATCGCCATGTGGTCTCTTGGGAGGGACAATGGATCCGGTGGGAACAATCCTTGGGCATCACCGACATTCAGTGGGATCGTCCAGGAACCGTTTGCATTCTCCCGCATATTTGGCAACTTTGCCTTGTCCCAGCCGGTAGTCACTCCTACGCCGGTTATCACTGTTACACCGGTAGTCACACCCAACCCGGCTCCCACGGTCATCCCGACGGTAACGCCATCGCCCGTTCCCACGCAGACGGTCACCCCGCCCGAATGGTCCGCGGACACGATTTACCTCCGCGGAGACCAGGTAATGTACCATCTGTCATGCTATATTGCACAGTGGTGGACAAAGAACGATGTCCCCGGAAAGTCGATGGTCTGGAAGCTGGTTGGTAGTGGTATTCCTGTACCAACCGCATGGGAACCGGCAGTGGCATACACAGCTGGAGAACAGGTAATCTGGAACGGGTCGGTCTATGATGCCAAGTGGTGGACGCAGGGGGATGTGCCGGGTACCGCCAGCGTCTGGAAACTGGTGAGCACGGGTATTGCAACCCCTACCCCAACCCCGACCAGCCCGGTGCCTACACCCACCATCACGGTCACCCTGACAGTTACGCCAACAGCCATCCTGACACCCACTATCACCTCTTCACCGGTTCCAACACAACCGGGCACTCCGGCTGAATGGTCCACCGATACCGTGTATCTTGGCGGAGACCAGGTTATGTACCATGGATCAGGCTACACTGCACAATGGTGGACAAAGAACGACGTCCCTGGAAAGTCGACGGTCTGGAAAGTGGTCGTTACAGGAGTTCCCATACCAACCGCGTGGGAACCGGCAGTAGCATACATAGCGGGAGAACAGGTAATCTGGAACGGGTCGGTCTATGATGCCAAGTGGTGGACGCAGGGGGATGTGCCGGGTTCTGCCAGCGTCTGGAAACTGGTTACCGGGAGATAAAGTAACCTTGAACAGATGAAACCCCTTGTAGGTCCGCATCTTTTTTTTTATAATCACTCATTGACACGTTTTCAGTCATACGATCCCGCCCTCACCTCAATATTGATGTGAAGAACCCACCCATCATCTAATCATGCGGAGCATCGCAGTTGCTGTCGTTACTGGCATCCTGCTCATTGCCATCGTCTTCTGCACCGGGTGCATCGTCGCAAAGAATCCTTTTTCGGCGTCCCCGCCAACAACCACGCCGGCACCTTCCCCCACCCTCTCCTTATCTCCATCCCCATCTCCCGCAATGGTGCCGGTAACGGAGTCAACACTATCAGCACCGGTGGCGAATCAAGCACTCGCGAGTAGCATGGGCATTGACACCCTCCACGTCTACCAGGATCTGAATGTCCCGCAGACAGGCACGAACAAAACCGTCACCCGCACGTTCGATTTCGTGTACCGGGAAGATAACTATTCATTTGAAGTTCCGGTCGACACCTCGCTCTACACTGCGGCACAAACCTCCCCAAATAAACAACTCACGTTCACCAGCAGCGAACAGGGCGAGTTCTACCGGCAGATGATGACCGATCCTGCGATGGATGCATTCTACACCGATCTTGTAAAAGAACTCAGGCGCGAACGCTATAACAAAGGGCTGAACCTTACTGACGATGAGTATCTCGAGATGCTCATCTCGTTTGTACAGCAGATCAAGTATGACAACACAACGAGCGGCAACCCACGGTATCCTGTAGAAGTGATCTACGACAAGATGGGCGACTGCGATGAGAAAGCCATTCTTTTAAATGGCATCCTCTCCCGCGAAGGATACGATGTCGCACTTCTTGTCTTTCCGACAATGAAACACGCGACGAGCGGAATCCGCATTCACCTCCCGACAAACAAACCCTCGTTCCGGGTGTTCTCGGATGGCCAACGGGATTACGTGTACATCGAGACAACCCGCACGCGGCTCATCGGGTTTTATAGTGACGAGTATGAAACCGTACCGGAACCGCTTGTGGTACCCGTCGGGAACGGCACACTCCATTACGGGAAGATCAATTATGTCATGACAATATTTGCTGATGTAAAAGCGATCGAGCGGCAACTCAGGATCCTTGAAGCGAAAGCAGGACCTTCACGCACGCTATCACAGGATGATTACAACGCGGCAATGTCATATATCAAAACGTATAATTTTGTGGGAAATACCAATGACCGGGAAGCCGCGATGATGACAATCCGGAACAGCGAGTTGCGCCACAATTCGGTCTGTCTCTCATGCGGGTAATGCAGCAGTCAACGACTATAGCTTGAATATCTCCCGCCCAAAATAACTTAAATGGAATTATGGAAGGGGCTTGTAGTGTTTTTGCCGGTGAATATCAGGGTGCTACCCTCACGGTACCTGATCGCGATCCCCAGAGCCCGGCATGGATCGTCACGTCGGGCGGAGCGTGGTGCCGGCTGCTCTTTTTATCCGGTGCATTGACAGAAGTTATTGATACCGGGGATGTGCTCCGCTGCCGGCTTGCCGATCCAACCGGGGCGTTTGATATTGTGATCAGCAGCAGACGGAGTGTGGTTGCTGACACCCTCCGGGAGATCCCGGTGCCGTCATTTGTGACCGTATCAGGCACCGCCCAGTGCTACCGGCGAAATGAAGGGATTGTTGTCACGGTGCGCCCCGATCACATCCAGCCGGTTGACCGCCCAATCAGGGACGCATGGGTGCTTGAGACTGCAGAACAGACCCTTGTCCGGGTGGAACAGCTCCTCTGTGCCATCAATGGAACGTCCCAGGACGAACGCACTCTTGTTCCCCTCCGGCACTATGCCCTGACACAGGAGCAGCTGAAGGAACAGGTGGCGATAGTTGAGCGTGCGGTGCAGAGCGTTTTGGCAGTTGCACCTGCACCAGCTGCCGGGATTGATACAACTGGCATCGATACACGACAGATCGTGATGGAGATCATGCGGACGGAAAACAACCCACGTGGGATCGCGGTCGATGAAATCATTGAAAAGGCGAAAACACGGGGGATAACACCGGAACAAACCCTCGCCTCAATACGCTCCCTCATTGAGGATGACGAGTGCTACCAGCCCCAGAAGGGCTATGTCAAACCATTATGAAACTTGAATTCATTGGAGACGGTCCCGCACTTGTAATCGAGAGCAGGGAAAGAATACTCGTCGTTGCCGACCTTCATTTTGGTATTGAAGCCGATCTTGCCACCCACGGGTTGCACTTTAAAAGCCACAGCACTGAACGGTTAGTACGGCTTCTCGCAACCATTGACGCAACCGAACCGGACCGGCTTATCCTTCTCGGCGATGTCAAACACAGCATCCCGTCACTCACCCGTCAGGAGTTTGTAGAACTACCGACGATCCTTGACGCGATCCGGAGCCGGATCCCGTTCCTGGTCTTTCCCGGTAACCACGACATCGGGATCGAACGGTTCCTCCGCGATGGCGAGTGTGCACCGAAAAATGGGGCGGTTATTGATGGCACCGGGTACCTCCACGGGCATATGTACCCGGCACCGGAACTTTCCGGGCACCTGATTATCTGCGGGCACCATCACCCGATGGCGTGCCTGCATGACGATGTCGGGTGTTCGCTCCAGTCACCGGCATACCTCCGGGCAGGGATTGACACGGCAGCGCTGGGGTTGCCTGAACCGGAGGACAGCGGATACACCTCCCGCGTCCTCTTCATGCCCGCTTTCAACGAGATAGCGGGATACGATATCCTGAAGATCACCCGCGATCCGTTCTCCCCGCTCTCCCGCTGCATGAAAACCGGGGATGCTGAAATTATCCTTGCCGATGGGACATACATTGGTCCATTATCTTTACTCGAACATGACGACTCCGGTTGACCACCTTGACCCACGGGTGCAGGCATGCATAAAAAAGCGGGGTTTTTTGACGCTCTCCGAAGCTCAGGTACAGGCGATTCCACTCGTCCTCGCGAAGAAAAATATCGTCCTTATCGCACCGACAGGCACCGGAAAGACCGAGAGTGCAATGTTTCCGGTCTTTCACGCGCTTGTATCAATGCCCCCCGGTGGCGGGATCAAGGCGCTATATGTCACTCCCCTGCGCTCGTTGAACCGGGACATCCTGTCGCGGATGGAGTGGTGGTGCCACGAGCTCGGGCTCACGGTGGGCGTCCGGCACGGTGACACGTCAATGGGGGAGCGGCGTAAGCAGGCGCTTTCGCCACCGGATCTTCTCATCACTACGCCAGAGACTCTCCAGGCACTCTTCATGGGCAAACGGTTGAGAAAGCATCTCGAACAGGTCAGGTTTGTCATTATCGATGAGATCCATGAACTTGCGGGGAGCAAGCGCGGCGCACAACTGGCAGTGGCGCTCGAACGACTCCATGTCTACGCGGGCAACTTCCAGCGTATCGGGCTCTCCGCAACGGTGGGAAACCCTGATGAGATCGCCCGGTTTTTATGCGGAGAACGACCGTGCTCGATCGTGCAGGTGCCGGTGGCAAAACATCTCGATATCCGCGTGAAGTTTGTCGGAGATGATTTCAAGCGGCAGGCTGAAGCGCTGGGGCACGCGCTGGAACGGGAGGGATCGACACTCGTTTTTGTCAACACCCGCGTAACGGCTGAAGCGCTGGGGCACGCGCTCTTTGAGCGGGGGGACGTGGAGGTGCACCACGGTTCGCTCTCAAAGGAGATCCGGATTGATGCGGAGGAACGGTTCAAACGCGGAGAACTCCGGACGCTGATCTGTACATCCTCAATGGAGCTCGGCATCGATATCGGGCGCGTAGATCATGTGATCCAGTTCGGTTCCCCCCGTGTCGTGGCGCGGCTCGTGCAGCGCGTGGGAAGGGCGGGGCATCAGCTGAACACCATCTCCCGTGGCACGATCTTTGCGACAGGATTTGATGACCTTCTCGAATCGCTCGTGATTGCCCGGCAGGCAAAGGCAAACGAGATCGAGCCGGTGGTGCTGCACGAGAACGCCGGTGATGTGCTAGCAAACCAGGTGGCGGCGATGGCGGTGGAGTACGGGGAGATTGAGCGCTCCCGTGTCCGGGAGATCATCGAACGAAGCGCAATATTTGCAAAGAGCGGGACACTCCTTGATGACGTTTGCCGGCAACTGGAAGAGCACCGGATTATCCGGATCGACGACACCCGTATCATCACTACTGCACGGGCGCGACGCTACCTTTCCGGGAACCTCTCGATGATCCATGATGAAAAGAAGGTGCCTATCTTCGATATGGTCTCGCGCCGGACCGTGGGCACACTCGATGAGTCGTTTGTTGTTGGCTGGGTACACACGGGCGTTGTCTTTATCACAAAAGGACAGCTCTGGCGTGTGCTTGAGCTGAATGAAGGGCGACTGACGGTCGAGCCGGCAAAAAAAGCAATTGGAGAATTACCCTCATGGGAAGGCGAGCAGATCCCGGTGCCCTATGCGGTAGCGCATGAAGTCGGGGCGATCCGGCGGCAGCAGAATGTCGCGGATTACACCCACGAGAAGGAGGGGATCGCGTTCGCGGGGCATTTCCTCTTAGAGATGGAGAAGAACCGGTCGTTAATCCCTACCGACCAGTTCATCACGCTCGAAAACTCTGAAGACGGGGTGGTCTGCAACGTCTGTGCGGGGCATAAGGCAAACGAGGCACTTGGACGGGTGATCTCGATACTTATCTCCGCCCGTTGGGGGACGACCGTTGGAATCGAGCTGGACGCGTACCGGTTCCTGCTGCGGTTACCATCTGATATCCGGGCATCGGATGTCCGTGATATCTTTGTTGGGCTTGATCCGAACCACCTCTCCGGCATCCTGCGCCTCGCGCTGAAACGGACGGCGCTCTTTAAGTGGAAACTCGTCCAGATCGCAAAGAAGTTCGGGGCGATTGATCCGGATGCAGACTATGAACGGATCAGCATCCAGCGCCTGCTCGAGTATTTTGACGATACGGTGGTCCAGCAGGAAGCCTACCGTGAGCTGCTGTCGGAGTACATGGATGTGGATGGTGCCTCCGCGATCGTCAGCCGGGTGAGGAGTGGGGAGATCAAGGTAGCGATTGGGCAGAAGTCCTTAATCGGTGCCGGGGGACTCCTTTCATCCCGTGATCAGATCCCACCTCCCACGGCAGATCAGGCAGTAATAGCAACCCTGAAGCGGAGGTTGTTTGAAGCTGACGTGGTCCTCGCGTGCATGAACTGTCGGGACTGGAAGAGCCACACGGTAGTCTCCCGCGTGCCCGATCAGCCGCAATGCCCGAAATGCGGGGCACGGCTCATTGCCGCGCTCAAACCCTACGAGGAGGAGGCGTATGCCACAGTAAAAAAGAAAAAGAAGAACGAGGAGGAGCGGGCAATCGAGTCGCGGCTGTTAAAGAATGCCAACATCGTCCTCTCATCCGGGAAAAAAGCGGTTATTGCTTTGTCCGGACGCGGGGTTGGACCGGAAAATGCGTCCCGGATTCTTCTTACGCTGGCAACAGAGGACGCGTTTTACCGGGAGATCCTGAAAGCAGAGCGGTCATTCATCCAGACGCACCGGTACTGGGCATAACACCAGATAAACAAAAAAGATTTTTTTTGGAATTTTTGAATTATTTTTAGATTTTTGTCATTTACATAATGCTTTCGAGTTTCTGCTCCAAAAAGTCCAGTCCTTTCTTGATATCTTCAAGATTCTTTCCACCCGTCAGGATGATCTTACCGGATGAGAAGAGGAGCGCGACGATCTTCGGGTCCTTGATCCGGTAGACGAGTCCCGGAAACTGTTCGGGTTCGTACTCGATATTCTCAAGGTTGAGAGTGACGACGACTTTGTTTAAATTGATGTATTTGCCGATATCATACGAGCAGACGATGTTGGTGATTGCAACGCGGGGCGTCTTGAGTACGTCCACACCCGCTTCTTTAAGAGATTTGATGATGATTGCAAGTCCGTCTTTTAACGCCTTGTCGTCACGGATGCCGGTCAGGACGACCTTTCCTGAAGAGAAGATCAAAGACGCGATCTTCGGGTTCTCGATCCGGTAAACCGCGCCGGGGAACCGTTTCGTGTTGAGTTCGCAGCTCTTGATCTTGGATGAGACCATGTTGAGATCAATAGACTCTGCGATGACGCCGGATGCAACGACATTCTCAATCTTTAATGAAGCATACTTCTTATCAGCCATTGGTATACTATACAGTTTGTCGTATCATAATACTAATGGAGAATCTTTATGTCACCATGGGGTGTGAGTGCGAGTGTGGCAGATAAGGGGGGTGGATTCCCGCGTATTTACGCGACTCACCGGCATCTTGTTCTCAACAGCTATCGCGGACAATTTCATACCGGTCAACTTAAAATAGGAAAAAAACAGATTTTTCAGGCATGATCTCCACCGATCACAATATGCCCGATTACGGAACAATGTACAAAAATTTCCGGATCGAAGTGCCTGAGTACTTTAACTTCGGTTTCGATGTGATCGATGCATGGGCAAAAAAAGACCGTAACAAACTCGCCATGATCTGGGTGAGCCAGAAATGCGAGGAAAAAAAATACAGCTTCTTTGACCTCGCGAACCTGTCAAACCAGGCAGCAAATGTTCTCTTAAAATACGGGATCAACAAGGGTGACCGTGTCCTTGTCATGCTCCCCCGCGTCCCCGAATGGTGGATTTTCGCTATCGCGCTCATCAAACTCGGTGCAATCTTCTGTCCCTGCCCCACAATGCTCACACCACGTGATATCAAGTACCGGGTGAACAAAGGCAAATTCCGGATGATTATCACGGATCTCGAAAATTCCAGGAAAGTGGAAGAGATCTGCAACGAGTGCCCGACGCTCACGTGCCGGTTTGTTGTGGATGCGGAGCTGGACGGGTGGGCGAGCTGGCCCTACGAACTGCTCTACCCGGCACCGGTATCACACCATTCTGTGAGTATCCCGGACGAGCACCGGACGAAATCCACCGATCCGATGCTCATCTATTTCACCTCCGGCACTGCGGGCGAACCCAAGCAGGTGCTCCACGACAACAGTTACCCGCTTGGGCATATTGTCACCGCCCGGTTCTGGCAGGACATCCGGCACAATGACCTTCACTTCACCGTTTCTGACACGGGTTGGGCGAAATGTGCGTGGGGAAAGATCTTCGGTCAATGGATCGAAGGTGCGTGCATATTCGTTTACAATTTCAACGGGAAGTTTAAGGCAACCGAAGTACTGCCTCTCCTTGAAAAGTACGAGGTCACGACGTTCTGTTGCCCCCCCACCATTTATCGCATGTTGATCCTCGCCGATCTCGACCGGTTTGATCTATCGTCGCTGCGCCACTGTACGAGCGTGGGAGAACCGTTGAATCCTGAAGTGATCCGGGTCTGGAAAGAAGGGACGGGGCTGACAATCTGCGAAGGTTACGGGCAGACTGAGACAGCGTGCTGTGTTGGGGCGTTTCCCTGCCTCGAATCCCGTCCGGGCTCGATGGGCAAACCGTCGCCCGGCTGGGATGTGCAGATCCATGATGAGGGGGGGAAGCCCGTCGGTGTGCGGGAAGAGGGCAGGCTTGCGATCTCCTGCAACCCGCGCCCACCCGGTCTGATCATCGAGTATCTCGACAACCCGGATGAGAACAAGAAATCGTTTGTGAATGGCTGGTATTACACTGGTGACAAGGCGTACCGCGACGAGGATGGGTTCTACTGGTTCATCGGCAGGGACGATGACGTGATCAAGAGTTCAGGGTACCGGATCGGTCCGTTTGAAGTCGAGAGTGCGCTCATCGAGCATCCGGCGGTTCAGGAAGCCGCAGTGGTTGGTTCACCGGACCGGATCCGTGGGTTGATCGTGAAGGCGTTTGTTGTACTGAACACAGGCTATGAACCGTCCGAAGCGCTCGTCCGAGAGATCAAGAAGTACGTGAAGCACACGACCGCACCGTACAAGTACCCGAGAGCGATTGAGTTTATGCCAGAATTACCAAAGACGCTGTCCGGGAAGATCAAACGGAACGAACTCCGTTTGCAGGAAGAGCAGAAGTACAATGACCGGAAATGACCGGAGATAATTTTCACCGGTTCTTTTTTATTTAGAATGTATATGCCGGCAAAAGATGGTGCGGTTCCTATGAAAAGCACCATGTCTTTTCCCGGTCTTTAGACTGCAAACGCCTAAGCGTTCCTATGCATTTTTCATCTGCCGGTAAATGGCGTACTATCTCCCCTTGCGGTTCTCCGGATAGTGAATATCCGATCTTTTTTTGGCTGTGTTGTCGCCACTCTATCAAAAAAATTTCTTTACGGCAGTTCTCCCCATGTGCATAATCACGCATTGCACCAATGCCGCTACTACTCCTGAATTAATTCCACACTATGGTGCACCATCCAATCATAACTCTCATATCACGCACCACCAAACGATTAGATATGGTGCGATACTCTGTTACCATGGACGACACACTGACAGAAACTATTGACAGATCCTGCGAGCGACGCAAGATATCCCGATCAGACTGGATCAACGAAGCCTGCACCACACAACTTGGAGGGACGGACAAACTCACCACGATTGGTGCACCGACGCTCCATACTACCGGCACACCCCCTGCGCTTGACCTGCACAATATGCCGGACTACGAAACAATGTACAAAAAATTCCGGATTGAAGTACCGGAGTACTTTAACTTCGGTTTCGATGTGATCGATGCATGGGCACACAAGGACCGGAACAAACTGGCAATGATCTGGGTGAACCAGAACGGAGTTGAAAAGAAGTTTACGTTCTGGGATCTGATGCGGAAGTCAAACCAGATTGTCAACATGTTCATCAAGTACGGGTTGAACAAGGGTGATCGCGTTCTCATCATGCTGCCCCGTGTTCCCGAATGGTGGATGTCCACTATCGCTATCATCAAGCGGGGAGCTGTCTACTGTCCTGTCCCAACGATGCTGACGCTAAAAGACCTGAAGTACCGGATCAATGCAGCGGACATCAAGATGGTGATTACTGATGAAGAACAGGCAGACAAGATCGATGCTATAGCAAAGGAATGCCCCACACTTTCCTGCAAACTTTTAATCGATGGCAAGCGTCCGGGCTGGATTAGTTACCCGGTCGAACTGGACTACCCGGCACCAGTCTCTGTAAAACTTGTCACCCTTCCCATGATGAAGAAGACAAAAGCGACCGATCCGCTCGTCATCTTCTTCACCTCCGGCACCACGGGCGAACCCAAGATGGTGCTCCATGACCAGAGTTACGCGCTCGGGCACATCGTTACTGCACGGTTCTGGCATGACATCCGGAAGAACGACCTCCACTTCACCCTCTCCGACACCGGCTGGGCAAAGAGTGCGTGGGGCAAACTGTACGGGCAGTGGTTCGAAGGCGCTGCGATCTTCGTTTACGATATCCGGAGCAAGTTCAATTCGACCGAGATCCTGCCGCTCATCGAGGAGTACGGAATCACCACATTCTGCTGCCCCCCTACGATCTACCGGATGCTGATCCTCGCCGATCTCGACAAGTTCGACTTTACCGAACTCCGTCACTGCACGAGTGCGGGAGAACCGCTGAACCCGGAAGTTATCAAGGCATGGAAGGATGCCACCGGGATTACGATCTACGAGGGTTACGGGCAGACTGAGACCGTTCTCTGCATCGGGACGTTTCAAGGTATGACCCCCAAGTTCGGCTCCATGGGCAGACCATCTCCGGGCTGGGTAATCGAGCTTCACGACGATAATGGTAAACCTGTCACACTTCACGAAGAGGGCAGGATCGCGATCAAGACTGATCCACGCCCGGTAGGGTTATTTTCAGAGTACCTGAACAACGATGAGGAGAACCGGCACTCGTTTGTCAACGGTTGGTACTATACCGGAGACAAGGCATACAAGGACGAGGACGGGTATCTCTGGTTTGTTGGCAGGGACGACGACGTGATCAAGGCGTCCGGTTACCGGATTGGACCATTCGAAGTTGAGAGCGCCATCCTTGAGCACCCTGCCGTGCAGGAAGCTGCGGTTATTGGTTCACCGGATGATATCCGGGGGTTGATCGTCAAGGCGTTTGTAATCTTAAAACCCGGGTACAAACCATCCGATGGATTGGTGCGGGAGATCCAGACATACGTGAAGAAGGTGACTGCACCGTACAAGTACCCCCGTGCAATCGAATTTGTTGAATCCCTGCCTAAGACGATTTCAGGAAAGATAAAAAGAGGCGAGTTGCGCGAGCGGGATCAGAAGAAGTATATGACCGGCAATAATGGGCAAAAGAAGGCGTGATCTTCAATTTCCCTTACATTTATTAGAGCATGAACGTAATCTATAAAGGCGCGAGGGTAGCCAAGCCAGGTCAACGGCGCTAGGTTCAGGGCCTAGTCTCGCAGGAGTTCTTGGGTTCGAATCCCATCCCTCGCATTCTTTTTTATTTTCCGACCCTTTCAAAAAGATCGCTCAAAAATTCAATCGAACACAGGTTTGATAATCCTGCAGGAGTAAAAGTGTGTTATCATGCCCGAGCTTATCAAAAGTAAATGCAAAAATCCTGATGCGTATCTGGACGAGCAGGATTTAAAAGACATAGCCGAGGCTGAAGAGGATATCCGGCAGGGACGGGTTTACACTACAGAAGAATTGCGGGCAAAACTCGGGATCCAATGAGTTATTCTTTTTTCGGACAGATCGCTCCCGTAAAGATTTGGAGAAATTGCCCGGGCACATCTCAAAACGAATTACCGATAAAGTCGTGTCGTTGTCAGAAAACCCTTATCGTACGGTTGAACGATGCGAAGGTTACCCGTACTATCATCAGCGTATCGGAGCCTACGCGCTGTTCTTAAAATTGACGATTCCACAATGTTGATCACTGTTGTTAAAGTAGGTCTCAGAAAAAAAGTATATGATCGGTGATCTCTCCTATCCCTAAAACCCTCTCTTTTCTCACTTGCCGCTATTCTTCGCATCGATCGTGAAAACTGCCAAAAAGCATCCCGGCAGGGTTCGTTATTATCACCCCGGATCTGGGACGCCACATCGTCACAAAAAGATCCGCGTTCGTGCATCAGACAATACCCTTCCGGCGCAGCATGAGCCCGATGCCGCCATAGACTACACCAGCGGCGAAGATACCGGCTACGAGCATAACGAGAGCGTCATAATTGCCTGACAGGATCGCTTGCACCAGGTTGTATACAACAAGAAAGACGGCTATTGCTATGCATACAATTCCCGCATACACGATGCCTACTGCAATCGTGCCAGTAACAATCAGGTCATCCATGATCAGACCCTCTCATTCAAGATACCCGGCGAGCACTTCACGATAGAGTCGCTTCACATTTTCTTCAGTCTTTGGCATGGGCGGGAACCCGGCATATGTGCGTGCCGTGGCAAGATCTCGCGGAAGATCCAGCTGGTACTGGTTCCGGGAATGGAACCAGCCGTTCTGTTCATAGTACCATGACAGGTATTCCTGTTCGGTCTGTCCCGGTGTGGGAATGAAACACGCGTATCGCTTGTCCAGATCCGCCAGCTCCATCATGGAGGTATATCCCGACCGGCACACTATGCACTTCGCCCGGTTCATTAGTTCGACTTTCTCGGCAGTCGAAGCATACCCGATTACCATGCAATTGGGAGTGATTTGGCGTGTTCCCTCTCGCCCGGGGCTTCCCAGCAGAACAACAGTGCTGCCCGGTAACGAAGTAACCTGCGGGAGCAGGATCTCTTCGAGCCGGGTGCGCTGTGGTTCGGGACCGGAGATGAGGATCAACTGGTCGAGATCCTGTGGCACACTCATCTTTCTGGTACTTGCAAGAATGCCGGCAAAGAAGACACGTTGCCGGGTCGCATCCACAGCAGGTCGGGATAATTTGCCTGCGAGGGAAGCAGGTCCGGGGGGGTTGTCCGGCACGACAACACGGTCAAACTTTTCATGGAGATACCCATTCACGGGTAATGCGAGAAGTTCCACGGGATAAAGATACAGGGGAAAATGAAAATGGAGTTGATGAGTAATAAAAACAGACGGGATCTTTGCGGAATAGACCCCGGGCCGGTTGTCGCTGATGACAAGCTCGTACTTGGTGCGGGAGAGGATCCGGTCAAGCATCCTCCGCTCATCTGCGAGAGATCGCAGGAGCGAAGGAAAAGATGCAACGAGTTTCGGCAGGAAGAACCGGCTCGAACTGTAGGGTGCCGGGTAATCGGGAAATTCGATGAAGTGTGCGCTAGGGAACTCCTGTTTTGCCACCAGAAGGGCATTGCCGAACGCTGCAACGGTGACCTCATGACCGTGTTCGATAAGAGCCCGGATGATCGGAATGTCGCGCGTCGCATGTCCGAGCCCCCAGTTTAACGGTGAGATGAGAACGTGCGACATGGTGGAATTCCTGCATCAGTTACACCAGATATTATCCCGACGTATATTGAATGATTCGCAAATATTCTCCTTTTCCGGGCATAATAGAAAACCATAATACGGCATTAAAATGAGTAAATCCCTGTCAGGAACTCCAATGACATGGAAAGATTGAGCGAGCAGTGATCTCCCCAACTATGGGCAGGACTCCGCTTGTCTCACGTTCCTCACGTTACAACCGCTTTCTCGAACCTCCATCGTGCGAACAGGTACATGATCACCGCAAACAGAAGGAGCCCGGCGAATGAGAGACAGATGGCTGTTACCGAGTACGTATACGATACCCCCATCGCGATAAAATCGGGACCGATTGCAAAGTACCGTATCCCGTTAATAAGGAGCGTCATCGGGTTGTATGTGGAGATGACGCGCAGGACTTCGGGGAACGCATCGATTGGGTAGAGCGCGTTCGAGGCAAAGAAGATCGGCATGGTAAGGAGCGTCATGATGCCCTGCATCCCCTCTGGTGTCTCCATGGAGATCGCAATCCCCGCAGAGAGGAAGAGGAACCCCAGCGAGAAGACACCGACAAAGAGGAGGATCCCAAGAACGGCAAGCACAATCCGGGCCGGGTCATATCCGACAAAGAAACTGGCACCGATTGCTATCCCAAAGACCATGATGATCAACGACTGGATGAATGATTTGGTCATACCCGACAGTCCGATCCCGATGATCACGTGATCGCGCGGCATCGGGCTTGCAAGGATCTCCCGCATAAGTCCCCAGTTCTTGTCAAAGAGGATGATCATCCCGCCAAAGAGGCTGGTAAACAGCGTCGTCATCGCAATGATCCCGGCTGCCATAAAGGTGAGGTAGCCGACCGCGTGCACGCCCGGAGGCACCGGGACACCTGCCATCAGCTGATCGAAACTCGACGACATTGCGATGCCGAAGAATGCGAGCCAGAGCGCCGGTTGAAGGAGCGATGAGAAGAGCATTGTCCGGAACCGGACGAACCGGATCATGTCGCGCCAGTAGATGTTCAGAAAGCCGAGGTTCATCCTAATTCCCTCCCGGGCGGAGCGAAAGTATCGAAGTCTTCCCAGTTGGTTCGTCGCGGATCTCTTTACCCGTGTAGTGCAGGAAGACGTCATCCATTGAGGGTTTCTTTAAATTCACGGTTGCGATGGTAATCCCCGCATTCCGCAGTGTTTCCATGATGACCGGGAGCACTTTTGTCCCGTCATCGTTAATCATGACAAGAACGCCCTTTGACTTCTGCGTAATATCCTTCACTGACAAGAGTCCCCGCAGCGCTTCTGCTGCCAAGATATTGTTGCTCGTTTCAAGATAGACCAGATCCTGCCCCAGCGTGTTCTTGAGCTCCCACGATGTGCCGGTG
Source organism: Methanoregula sp. (assembly GCA_026394655.1). GTDB lineage: Archaea > Halobacteriota > Methanomicrobia > Methanomicrobiales > Methanospirillaceae > Methanoregula. The sequence continues at coordinate 16,654 of JAPKXU010000058.1, forward strand.
ATGATAATCTTTCCATGGTCGATGATGCTGATCCGGTCAGACAACTGGTCGGCTTCGTCCATGTAATGGGTAGTGAGAAAGATGGTTGTGCCCGTTTTATTGACATTTTTTATGTAGTCCCACATCCGCATCCGGGTCTGTGGGTCAAGCCCGATCGTAGGCTCGTCCAAAAAAAGCACCTTCGGGCGCGTCATCAGACCACGGGCAATCTCAAGCCGACGCTTCATGCCACCGGAGAGGTGCTTTGTCCGCACATCCCGTTTCCCCTCCAGTTGGACAAGCGTGAGAAGTTCCTCGATGCGGGCACGGCGTTCGGCGTGGGGCATCGAGTAGAGTTTTCCGTGGAATTCGAGGATCTCCCAGACGGTCATGTCACGGTCGAGCGTTATCTCCTGGAAGACGATCCCGATCGATTCCCGCACCTGTTGTGCCTCGCGGGTGACATCAAAACCGGCAACTTTCGCTTCCCCTTTCTGGAGGGCAAGGAGCGTGATGAGGACATTGATCGCGGTACTTTTCCCGGCGCCGTTTGGACCAAGAAATGAAAATATTTCTCCTTTTTTTACGGTAAAACTGATCCCTTCGACCGCTTTTGCGTCACCGTAGGCATGTTCGAGATTTTTTACGAAGATGATACCCTGATCCTCTGTTGTCTGTGTGCCTGCCATCTTATCTCTCCTGTGCCATTGAACCGGTGGCTGCATCATTGTCCTCGCGTTTCCCTCTTTTTATCTCACCGTCTCCCACATGGTTGTGCAACTCTGTCATGAAACCTGCCACCCATTCCCGCTCAGTCTGTAAGTGGGCGAGCGAACGATCGAAGAGCGCGATGACGTAAAACGGTTTTCTTTCTTTTGTCTTTGTTACGCGCATCGATTGCATGTGGAGGATCACTTCATCAATGACCCTGAGTCGTTCGGCAAGGCATGTATGGATCTCATCGCACGAGAGCAACGTCCCGTTTGCAATCCCGAGACTGAACGGGGAGCGCATTGGCGTGAACTGCGAGAGGAAGGAACGGACTGCCTCCGTCAATGCAGTCCTCCCGGCGTCTGTGATCGTGTACACGTTCCGCGATGGTCTGGTATCCGGTTGCTCCGAGGTACTCGTGATCAGGTGCTGCTGTTCGAGCCTTTTTAAGACATAATAAATTGAAGAGAAGCCGATCTCCGTCCAATGTCGCATGCCGCGCTCTTCAATAATTTTCTCGATGGTGTACCCGTAGAGCGGGCGCTCAGAGAGGAGTCCCAAGACTGCGGATTCCCGTTCGCTGGTACCCGTGGTCCGATTTTTCATTCTCAAAGTATTCTCACATTAGAATATATGAAGATAGGGATATGGGCACGGGATCTTCAGGAAAGAAAAGGCTGTGGAACGGAGAACGATGTGTACCATATTGGTTCACCCGCACCAACTGGATTTGATTAAGCAGGGAACGTGTTGACGGCGGCTATACCCGCCTTATATGCCGGATGCAAGGTTAGAGTTCAGGGCAGTCGATCCGGTGTTAAATAATGCCTTATCCTTTCGTGCAGAAGTGACCGATATTGAGATGATCTTTTGTAAATAACTCACATGCCGGACAATAGCAGGCAGATGATCGTGCATTTTCTGCAGTTGATGATTTTCCTCGTGCACAGAATAGTGCCTGTGGGGGGAATTTTTCTAATTTATTCGTCTTGAATGTCGGGCAGGCTCCACAAAACCTTTTGCAAGTCTCTAAGTTTGTTTCATTATCCTCCACTGTTGTCCCGGTTGTTATCATGACGAGGTACTCCATCTGGAAATTACATAAATCTATGCAAGCCTCCCGTGTTGACTTCATGCAGGTGGATGACCGTGTGTTGCAGATGGGAAAAACGGGTTTTTCCCCTATCGTTCCTCTGGCGCATTTTGCACGCGCAGGGGAATATCGGCAATAATCAGGACAACCGCGATAAATTTAATCAACTGCAAACCAAAGAGATTCTGAAATGCCGAAAACACCCCAAAAAGAGAACATACTCAAGCCAGAACCATTTTTTAAGTACAAACAGTGCCTCATCGTCCGTGACGACGTGAAGATGAGTTGCGGCAAAAAATGCGCACAGGCAGCGCATGCATCCATCGGGGCGTTCGACAACGCGGACAAGACCGTACGGAAGGCATGGCAGGTAGAGGGGCAGAAGAAGGTTGTCTTAAAAGCAAAGGATGAGCGGACGCTCTACGAACTGAAAGTGATCGCTGAACGGGGTGGCATCTCCACCTCGCTTATACAGGATGCGGGCATGACCGAGATTCCGCCCGGCACCATCACCGCTCTGGGACTCGGACCGGCAAAGTCTGAAGAGCTTGACAAGATCACCGGTAACCTTCCCCTCTTATGAGACTGAGCACGTTCCCGCTTGAACGCGAACTCGGGATGCAGTATTACGCGAGTGAGGCAGACGGGATTGGCGGCAGGCTCCGGGTAACTCCTGAGGACTTCATTGTCCATGAAATTCCGACAAAGGACTGGAGCACGACTACTGGTCCCTACCTCATCTGCCGGCTGACAAAGACCAACTGGGAACTACAGCACGCGATAAAAGAGATCGCCCGGCGCCTTGCCATCAGTCACCGCCGGATTGGGTGGGCGGGGACAAAGGACAAGAACGCGGTGACGACCCAGCTCATCTCCATTTATGATGTGACACCCGATGCTGTGACGGCAGTACAGTTAAAAGATATTCATCTGGAGATTGTTGGGCAGGCAAACGAACAACTTTCGCTTGGTGATCTCGCAGGCAACCGGTTTGACCTTTTAATACGGGAGGTAAAAGCACATGAACTGCAATGTCGGGTTGATGAGATATCCGCCATCGCAAAAAAAGCCCTTCCCAACTATTTCGGTCTCCAGCGGTTCGGAGTCATCCGTCCGCTCACGCACCGTATCGGCGAATGCATGTTACACGGTGATTATGAACGTGCCGTTGTCATGTACGTCGGTGAAGCATTCCCTCACGAACGTGAAGACATCCAAAAAATCAGGACTGCATACAAAGACACCGGGGACGCATACGAAGCACTGCGGAATTTCCCCCAATCCTTCGCATTCGAACGGGCGATGCTCCACCATCTCTACACGCACCCGGGCGACCATACCGGTGCGCTCCAGCAACTCCCGCCCAAGCTGCTTTCGATGTTCGTATCGGCGTTCCAGTCCTATCTCTTCAACTGTGCGCTCTCGCGCCGCATTGAGGACGGTAACACGCTCACCGTGCCGGTGCCGGGCGATCGTTTGCTTTTCACCAATGGTCGGACAGATGTAGTAACGGCACAGAACATTCCTGCAGTTACCTTACACATCGCACGGAACCGGTGCAGCATCGCGCTCTTCATGCCGGGTAAAGACCCGGCTGATACCATAACGGCAAATGATGCAATGACCGGAATTCTCAATGCTCACCAGATCACGCACGAAGATTTCCGGAGGGCAGCGACATTTGTAAAAACAAAATTTGATGGTGCGTGGCGCCCTATTGCGCTCTCAACTGTCATAGAAACAGAAATAAAAGATGATACCGTCCGTTGCCGGTTCACCCTACCCCCGGGGCACTATGCAACGACAGTCTGCCGGGAGTTTATGAAAGCAGATCCCCTGCAGATGGTTTAGCCCCGCTTTTCGGCAAGTGTCTTTGCGCCATCGATTGCATCGTTCAGGTTGCCGAGTTCGTCGACGACGTTGATCTTCACTGCATCAGCGCCACGGATTACCCTGCCGTCATCAATATCTGATCGTGCGATCATCCGTTGCGCCGTCACATCGGAAATGAACGTCTCGAAACTCTCGTTTACGATCTTCTGCGCATATCCCCGTTCATCCTGACTGATCGGGCGGGATGTCGATCCCATATCCTTCTTCGTACCGGACTTGACGATCGAAATATTGTACCCCTCCCGGTCGTTCCAGCTACTGATATCCGAAAAAGTCCAGATCACGCCGACTCCGGCAGTAAATGTATCGGGGTTTGCATAGATTTTGTCTGCATGGGCACTGACATAATATGCGGCAGAGGTTGCCATGTCGCCCATAGAGACAACAACGGGCTTTTTGGTCTTTGCATATTCGAGATCCCGGATAATCTCCTGCGCCGCAGCGGGAGTGCCACCGGGACTATTTACCCGGAGCACGATTGCTTTTGCCATCGGGTCATCTGCGGCATCCCGGAGCTCCCTGCCCACATGTTCACTGCCGATTGCGTCAATATCCGAGAAGTCCCCGGTCATCATGGTGCCTTCCATCCGTACCACAGAGACCCCCCTTTCGTTCGAGTGTCCGAGAAAAAGGATTACAATAAAGGACCCGATGATAATCAAAAGGCAGACAATTATCACGAGGAACCATTTCAGTCCCGAGCCTGAATGACTGCTGGCAGGTGTAACCTGCGGTTCAAGTGCTGTTGCCATTGCAGTACCAGTTACCCTTCGCGGTACAGCACATCGAATTCAGATACCAGGTTGCTGCCGCACATGTAGAATTTTTTTAAGTTCAGCCGAATCATCTCATCTTCCGTATTGATGTGCATGCCACCGACAAGTGATGGCGTGTCAGAACCGCCGACAATAAACGGCAGGTGAATGAGCCGGATCTCGTCGACCAGTTGATCGTGGAGCATATGCCAGTTCAGGGTTGGTCCTCCTTCGATCATCAGTTTGTTCACTCCGAACTGCTCCTTTAAAATTTTTAAGAGGAGCGGGAGTTCCACATGCTTTTTCCCGGCATAAACCACATGCACACCCTTCGCCTTGATCGCGTCAACACGTTCCTTTGGTGCAGCCTCGCAGACGCCGATTACTGTTGGTGCGTCTCTGCCCAGTACATTTGCATCGGGCGGGATATCCGCCATGCTGCACGGGATGACCCGGAGCGGGCTCTTGCCCGGCACCAGCCGTACGGTCAGAAACGAGTTGTCGATCCTGATCGTGTTTGCGCCGACCATGATCGCGTCATATGCAGCACGGGTTTCGTGGAGCAGGATCTCTGTCTCGTGCGCCATATACTTCATCAGGATCTTGCTTGATGCTCCCCGTTTCAGGGTGAGCTTGCCGTCCGCGGTGATCTCGGACATCATAAGGACGTGCGGACGTGCCGTATTCTCTGCCATCACGACTTCACTCTCCGGTACATTAGTTGCGGTATGTGAAGAATATAATGATAGTTGAGATTGTGGATTTCCTGGGCGGGTGGTCGGGAAGCGTCCGCAACTATTAATGGTTCGCGTACCCATGAATTGAGTTATGAACATTACTGCACTCCGACCAAGGTTCATGAAATACCTTGAGCCGGTAGCAGGGATCTTTGTCCGGTGCCATATCACCCCCAACCAGATCTCAGTGCTTTCCCTTCTTGCCGGTATCGCATGTGCGATCCTGTTCTTTGAACGCCAGTTCCTCTGGGGGAGCCTTGCTCTCTTCCTGTCGGCGATCCTTGACCTTGTTGACGGCAGCGTTGCCCGTATGACTGACCGGCACACCCGGTTCGGTGCGGTTTTTGACTGGATTGTCGATAAATACGTGGATGCACTTGTACTTCTTGGTATAGGTCTCTCCGGCACAGCCATCATCAGCCAGTATGTTGCCGTACCGGTAATTTCCGACTTTGCGATTGTCGCATTCGCGATCATTGGTTCGTTGATGAACACGTTCATCAAGCCGGTGGTATATGCAGAGATCGGGTACCGGGAAAAAGTTGAGGGCAAGATTGATGACCCGCTCGAAGGGGTTGGGTTCTTTGGGAGACCTGAGACATTTCTTGTGTTGATCCTCGGCGGGGTATCCGGCTTTATCGGCATTGCCGTGATCATCATCGCGGTCTGTACTAACCTTTCGGCGATTCAGCGGATCGTATATCTTTACCAAACCCTTTCCTGAAACCAGTCAGGGATGATTTTTGGGTTTATTTGCCGGAAACAAACAACTGCAATCTTTTCAAAATTCCTTTTTTTTGGCTTGCCGTCATTTTGTATGAGTACGTTTTGGATAATCGATACGTGCGGGCTGCCGCCCCCATACCATTTCGCGGGATAACTCCCCCCCGCTGATGTGGGTCGCGCCCGGGCAAGGAGTTTTGCCGTCTGTTACTTGGAGATACAACACTCCTATTTTCCCTTTTTGTGATAATTGATTGGATTTCTATCATTACAAAAAATTTTCTTGCCGCGCCGTGACCCGAAGGGACCCCGGGGTGGGGAGCACCCCCAAATATTTGTAATGCCTTGTATTATCGTATCGTGCGTGATCGAAGCGTTATGTCGATAGTATCCGGGTATAACAATTTCATGTAATCAAGTGTGAGAATTAATCGTTCAATTCAACCCAGACTCTTTATCAAAAATCATTCTTTTTGGTCTCGTCGTAATGGATTTGATGCAGTTTGCCAGTATGACTCCCCGTTTTTGGAATAATCAAAAAGAGACCAAAGGCAATGACGATAACGATGTTGGTGGTGAGAGTCCGGTATTAAATCAAATCGCGGTCAATACGAACCATCCAACAACCCGTTGGATCATTTTTCTTTTGAAAACTCCCGTTTGACTTCACCATAATAAAGCCGGTATAATTCGTCAGCATAACTTCCCAGCTTTGGAATGATCGAAAAGAGTCCAAACGCGATGACAACAAGGATGATAAGGGCGACCAGTTCAGCAATGACATTGTGCGCCCAGAAGAAGCTCTCGTACCCGATCTCGCCATTACTGGCAATCTCCGGCATATAGGGGAACAGCTGTTCGGTGTAGGAGATAATCACAAAGACGTTCCTGAACAAATTCAGGATATAGATCGTTGGGGCGACGGCAAGAAACGCGAATATCTTCTGGCGTGTAGTTGTCGGCACTGCCGCGGCGACGCCGAGAAGGATGGCGATGCTCTGGATACCCGTGCATGCAAGGATAATCTCAACCCGGAACCCGTGTCGGGTGATGATGTTCCAGTCCGCAAGGGAGACCGGGTAATGGAAAACGCCAAGCAGCCAGACAACTTGTGCGACAACGATATCGATGAGCCAGTTACCCAGCACCGGGATGTATTCAAAGGGAGCGTAGATCAAAAATGCCACTGCTGCCGCCCGCGAGAGGTTCATCACGCGGAGATCTTCGATGAGCAGGTACTTGATCGTAATATACAAAAACGGCACGGAAAGGACTGCTATTACCGGGTAGAGGAAGTTATTGATGGAGAAATAGTAAGGCAGTTCCGCAAAGAGGAAAAGAACGATAAAAATCCAGCCGATAATAGCCGCGTACTTTCTATGACGACCGGGAATGAGAAATGCCAGAAATCCGAGACAGGAGATCAGCACCAGATACTCGATCATTATAGACTTATCCACGTAAAGACAAAAAAAGGCATCTCTTGTGCTAATCCATAAGAGTGGTTTGTGATGTGAAATTATAGAGAAATGAGCTGGAAAAACACTGTGATATCAGTGATTTCTGTCCCATGGTTGAAGATCGCCAATGCAATTTTATGCCAGCTGCCCGTGAGCTGATGCCGTCATACGCATACGTGATGAAAACGCCACGAAGCATTTTCTAACGAACCGTGAATCGGCTGTGAGCATGTGACGATACTGCGATGAAAAATACGGACGTGAACATGACGCCCTTGTTTTTATTTGGAAAATATGACCACGGATTTTCATTTATCCTGATAAGAGGATTAATCATCTTTCGTAATGCATATTATTCGATGTTTTGTCCTGAGTGCAAGAGTATGTTAATGTCGTCGGGTGGGCAGCTCAAATGCCGTAAGTGCGGGTATATACGGAAGATCGCTGACACCGACCAGAAGCAGATGACGCGCACAGTAGATCGCAAGGAGAAGACGATCACCATTGTCGATGATGAAGAAGAAGACCAAAAGACTATGCCCACTATCCAGATCAAGTGCCCAAAGTGTGGCAACAACCTTGCGATCTGGTGGCTTCGCCAGCTCCGTGCTGCGGATGAGAGCGAAGTCCGGTTCTTCCGCTGCACAAAATGCAATCACACGTGGCGGCAATACGATTAAAAAATCGTTTTTTTTAAAATCTATCTCTCCCACGTTTTTTAATTCTTGATTTTAGTTCTCCGGCACTCTGGCGGTGAAGCTTTTCATCGCTGTGGTGCGAAGTCGGGGGCTTCATACTGGCTAAAAAAACCATACGAACGAGGTTTCCGCTGCACCTGAAGAGGTGTACCCCGGCGGTTCGGTGCAATCTTGTTTATAAGGCACTTGCCGCAATCGATTTGCCCATCATGGACGAGGAAGAGGTAAAATCTTCATTGTCCGTAGAATCAAGTGCATAATCTGAGTACTAACAGACCGGGATATCCGCACATCCGGTTAAAAAAAGTGATTACAGGAGTCCTGGGGCTTTCACCCGGAACTTCTGCCAAAGTACCCTGCCCATCACCCGGAATGTGAAGTCCAGTTCCTCGAAACTTGGGATACTGTTTTCTTTTAACATCTCTCTTCCGACGTTCATCGAGTCTCCGCCAAGGAGTGTCGCGATGAGCCGGTTGGACGTCATTCCCGAGAAATGGAGGATCTGTTTTGCGAGATGCTCAGAACTCAGGACGAGGTTCGGGAACCCGATAATAAACGCCATGTCCCAAAGTTCTTCATGCCGTGCCAGCACCGCAAACGTCTTCTCGAATCGCTTCTCACTCGCATCGCCAAGGAGATCAATGGGGTTGCCCTTGTTCCAGAAGTCGGGAAGGAACTCGTTCAACTCCTCAATCACTTCCTGCGGCAGATCGACCAGTTCGATACCATACCTCTCTGCATAATCGGATGAGAGCACCGCAAACCCACCGGCATTTGTTATTACAACTGCACGCTTGCCTTTCGGGTACCGTTTCGGGTGAGCGAGCATCTGGGCAGCTAAAAAAGCACCGGTAAGCGTGTGGACTGATACGACCCCGGACTTCCTGAATGCTTCCATATAGACCTCGTATGAGCCGGAGAGCGATCCGGTATGGGAAGATGCTGCTGCCTGTCCTCGTCGGGAAGAGCCGGATTTGATTGCAATGACCGGTTTTACCTTTGCAACTTCGGACACGACTTCCATGAAGGTCTTGCCATCAGTTATCTGTTCGATATAGAGGATGATCGCCTTTGTCTTGTCATCCTTCTGCACGTAGCGGAGGTAATCCAGGAAATCAAGGTCTGCCTGGTTGCCTACAGAGATGACGTTCGAGAAACCTATGTTCTTTGCAAGACTCCAGTCGACTACCGTATTGATGATAGCGCCGCTCTGGGAAAGAAACGCGATGTTACCTGACTTTGGGGACTGGTGGACGTATGTGGTATCGATGCCTCGCGGTGGGACGATCAGCCCGAGACAGTTTGGTCCGATGATACGGGTTCCGTGCCCCCGGGCAATCGCCACGATCCTCTCTTCGAGTGCCCTGCCCTGTTCACCCATCTCCTTGAAGCCGGCGGTGATGATGACGACCATGGGGACTTTCTTCTGTCCGCATTCCTCGACCACTGCCGGCACATGGATTGCCGGCACCGTGATCACCGCAAGATCGACTGGTGCAGGGATTGAAGTAATATTGGAATATGCCTTGAGTCCCTGGATCTCGGAACGCTTGTTATTTACCGGGTAGAGTTGACCGGGGAAGTGGAGCAGGTTGTGCATAATCGCATATCCCATTTTAGATGAGTCCTGTGATGCACCGATCACGGCAATGGAACGCGGCGTGAAGTATTCGATCGGGACTGGGATGCGCTCCTTCGGCTTTACTTCAGCGACCGTATCTGAAACGATCACACGTGCATCGACGGCACAGGCGCCTTTTTCGTAGAGGCGGAGGGGGTTTACATCGAATTCAACAATGTGGGTATTCTCCTGGAAAAACCGGCTGATGTTGCCGATGATCTTTACAAGCGTTTCCTCATCTTTCGGTTTTGCGCCACGGTATCCAGCTATCAGCGGGTATGAGTTGATCTCTTTGACCATCTGGCGGATCTCTTCCTCGCTGACCGGCAGGATGCGGAGCGTAACATCCTTCATCAGCTCGACCAGTGTGCCGCCAATACCGAAGGTGATCACTTTGCCAAAAGCCGGGTCTGTTCTGCCCCCAATGATCAGTTCGAGTCCGGGCTCTGCCTGTTGCTCAACGATAACCCCGTCGATCTCGGCATTGGGATTATACGCTTTTGCACCGTCGATAATTTTCGTAAATGCACTCAGCGCTGCTTTTTTGCCGCCAATACCAACGATCACACCGCCGGCATCGCTCTTATGCACAATCTGCGGAGAGATGATTTTCATGACGACGGGGCAGCCCATCTTCTCGGCTGCCGCTGCCGCGTCCTCACCATTCTTGACGATCTGGAATTTGGGGACCGGGATGTCATATTTTCGTAGAATCTCATATCCTTCTGCTTCAGAGAGCATTTTCTGGGTCATTCAATCACCTCAATATTGGTTCCGGGAATCATTCCTGAAAACCGGCTGTTTTTTTGCACGAGAAGAATTGTTCACGATACACGTGAACATGCATCTGGATCGGATTTCGAATTGCGGTTTTTGCTTTCGTTTCTAAGAGTTTGAAGTTGCTCAATTTAAATTTGCTGAAATGTGTATATCGCGCGCTATAATGAAAAAGGGGGAGAATCTGAACGATTTTTCAAATTTCAACCGCAAGATTAATTTGAATTCATCATTATTGATAATGTAGAATAGGAGTGCTGAATGGAAGAAAGCGCACAATCGCTGCCAGTGGCGAAATATTACACACCAAACCCCTCCTTGCGGACACACAGTTGGATGGGTGATTACACCTGGACGTATAATGAATTTTTAAAAGATCCTGAACAGTTCTGGGACAAGATCGCGGGACAACTTTATTGGTCCTCACCGTGGGACAAGGTGCGGGAATGGAACTACCCGTATGCAAAATGGTTTGTCAATGCAAAGACGAATATCACCTACAATTGCCTTGACCGGCATGTGCTCGGTGAGCGCAGGAACAAGGTGGCGCTCATCTGGAAGGGTGAGAGCGATGATGAAGAACGGATTTTCACCTACCGACAGCTCTACCGTGAAGTGATGCGGTTTGCCAACGGGCTGAAGAAGTTGGGTGTGACAAAGGGAGACCGGGTCTGCATCTATATGCCGGTTATTCCGGAGCAGATCATCGCTATGCTCGCTTGTGCCCGCATCGGTGCGATACACAGTGTCGTGTTTGGCGGATATGGTGCGGCAGCACTTAACCAGCGGATTGTCGGTGCCGGTGCCAAAGTTGTCATTACCGCGGATAAAGCGATCCGACGGGGAAAATCAATCCCTCTCAAGCACGTAATTGAGGAGGCAATCATCGATGCTCCCTCAGTCGAGCACCTCATTATCCTCCGGAGGGACACGCGAACTCCGGTTGAGATCCACAGCGAGATGGAGGTCGATTTCTACGAACTCTTAAAGGATGTGGAGTGGGATTGTCCTGCCGAAATGATGGACTCGGAAGACCCCCTGTTTATTCTCTACACGAGTGGAACAACCGGCGCACCGAAAGGGATCGTCCATACGTGCGGTGGGTACATGGTTGGCGCATATTACACGACCAAATACATCTTCGACTTAAAGGAGAGCGATGTGTACTGGTGTACCGCCGATCCCGGCTGGATCACCGGACATTCATATGTGGTCTATGGACCGCTTTCTGTGGGCGGAACGATCCTCATCTCTGAGGTGACTCCCGATTACCCGGATCCGGGTATCTGGTGGAAGATAGTAGAAGAGTACGGCGTGAGCATCCTGTATACTGCGCCGACTGCCATCCGCATGTTCATGAAAATGGGAGAGGAATGGCCCAACAAGTACAATCTATCTTCGCTGCGTGTTCTTGGGTCTGTTGGTGAACCGTTAAATCCGGAAGCGTTTGAGTGGTTCTACCACGTGATTGGGAAGGACAAGTGTCCCATCGTTGATACCTGGTGGCAGACCGAGACCGGTATGCACATGGTAACGACGGTTCTTGGGGAACCAATGCGTCCCGGGTTTGTCGGAAAATCGATTCCCGGGGTTGTCGCGGATGTGGTGGACAAGAACGGAACCAGCCTTCCACCGAATAAAAGTGGATTTTTAGTTATTCGGGAACCATGGCCGTCAATGATGCGAACGGTCTACAATAATGACGAACGGTACCGGAAGTACTGGGAGACTGTGCCGGGTTGTTACCTTGTGGGTGATCTCGCGGTGAAATGCGATGACGGGTACATCATGGTGATCGGCAGATCCGATGACCTGATCATCGTGGCGGGGCACAACATCGGCACCGCAGAAGTCGAAAGTGCACTGGTCTCCCACAAAGCCGTTGCGGAAGCTGCCGTTATCGGCAAACCAGATCCCGTTAAGGGGAACACCATAAAGGCATTCGTGACACTCCGTGTCGGTCATGCACCAAGCGACCGGTTGAAGAATGAACTGATCTACCATGTCCGGATCACGCTCGGACCAATCGCTATGCCATCCGAGATCGAGTTTATGGACACGCTCCCGAAGACCCGGAGCGGCAAGATTGTCCGGCGGGTCTTAAAAGCAAAAGAGATGGGAATGGACCCGGGTGATATCTCCACACTTGACGAGTGACCGGATTACCTGTCACTAATCCAACTTTTTAAATACTGTTTTGTGGTACTTATAAATATGAAGGTCAGACCAGAGGACTCCCTCAAAATTGAAAATATCGTTGCCTCAGCGAAGGTTTGCGATTATCTGGATCTCCCCGACATTTCTTCACGGATTAAGGATGCTGAATATGACAAGAAGCGTTTCCCGGGTGTTGTTCTCAGGATGCAGAATCCTAAGATTGCAGCTCTGGTCTTTGGTTCCGGCAAAGTCGTGCTTACCGGTGCAAAGAGTGTCAGCAGCCTCTCCAAGGGATTGAATATCCTTGGCGACATGCTCCGCAGTTTTGGCATCGATATCCCGAAAAATCTGACCTACAAGATACAGAATATTGTCACATCTGCTGATCTCGCCACTCCCATTAACTTAAACAAAATTGCGGTCGGTTTCAATCTTGACCGTATTGAATATGAGCCGGAACAGTTCCCGGGTCTTGTCTACCGGCTGGAAGATCCAAAAGTGGTTGTCCTCCTCTTTGGCTCCGGCAAACTGATCATCACCGGTGGCAAAGAACCTGAAGACGCAAAAAAAGCGGTTATTAAAATTCTTGCTGACCTTAAGCATCTTGGATTAATGCAATAACCGATCCTGCAGGTTAAAAGCACGAATGATGAACTGGTCATTTTAATGGGCTCTTTATCGGATTCGACAAAGAATTTATTGCTGATGTCCCATGCGGATTGAGGAGTTTGCCTTCAAATCCTGACTGCCAATGAGTCTGCGGCTTCCAAAGGAATGCCGCTGTAACAGCTTTTTTACCGTGTCTATACATGGAAAGATTCAGTATATGGCTTTCCATCTCGTTTTAAATTCAACATTTTTCTGGTTCACCATGGTTTTAAGCAGGTAAATCTGGTGTACGGCATACAAACTTATGGAGAGTGTTACCCTCGAATCTCTGCATTGGGAGGGTCCCCACTCCCGGAAGGGAGGCGTGCACAGCCAGGCAAGGCGGTTTAAGTGATTGAAGGTGAGCGGAATCACTCGTTCATCTTACCAACAGATTTTGACGAAGAGTCATTTTCCAGATACGCAGCAGGGAACCCAGCAATTCCTTTTTGTTTTATGTTATTTTAGATGCAAGGTTTAACATTTTACAGATACAGTGTAGGCAAATAAGTGGAAAAATTATCTATAAATATATAAATTAAACCCTCATCGACAAACAATACCATATTGTATATATGGGGTTTAAGATATTTATCAATGGTAAATTGGATTAGTAATATTTCGGACGTGATGCATGAGAACTGAAAATGTGATGTATTTCACTGAAAAGGAGGAGGAATTTGCAAACCTTCTCATCGAGATCGGAACCAAGCGGAACGTGGCAAAGGTACTCGTATTTCTCGCAAATACACCTGAAGCAACCTCCCGTGCAATTGAACGCGGTACGGATCTTCGGCAGCCTGAAGTGAGTATTGCCATGCGGTACCTGCTTGACGAGAACTGGATCTCCAGCCGCGAAAGCAAAGCAGAGAGCAAGGGACGCCCGGTCAAAATCTATGAACTGGCAAAACCCATTGGCGAGATCATGGACAGTATCGAGAAAGTAAAAAAGAAAGAGGCAAACAACCAGCTCGCCAAGATACAGAAATTACGGGATTACATCAAGTAATTACCCGGCACTTTTTTTCGTTGCCGACAATCACGGTTGTCTTGTCGGTAAATCCGGTGAACAGTCCACTTTCAACGACGCCCGGGACCATTGCGATCAGCGCTTCGAGTTCAGTCGGATTATCGATCTCGTCAAACCGGCAGTCTACAATAAAGTTCCCATTATCCGTGATAACCGGTCCATCTTTTTTTGTGCCATCGCGGAGGCGCGGAACACCTCCAAAGCTGCGGAGCTGATTCATCACCGGTGTTGCTGCAAACGGGATGCACTCGATGGGGACCATCCCGCTTAACCTCTTTACGATCTTTGCCTCATCAACAACAACGATGAGCTGGAATGCCGCTGCTGCCACGCATTTCTCCCGAGTATGGGCAGCACCCCTTCCTTTGATCAGGCAGCGAGCGGGATCAACCTGATCAGCGCCATCAATGGCAAGATCCAGCATGGGATTATCATCAAGTGTTGTTAATGGGATATTATTTTCCCGTGCCCGTATCGCAGTCTGGTAAGACGTTGGAACTCCGGAAACAGAGAGCCCGTCACGGATTCTGCCCGACAGGCGCTCCATCATGTAAAAAACCGTCGAACCAGTGCCCATCCCGAGCACCATCCCGTCCTCCACCATATCCGCTGCATGGTAACCGGCTGCACGTTTTGCCGCATTAATCGCTTCAGAATGTTCTGCCATCTGGATGAGAGATATCTTTTTTAGGCTAATTAAAACTGGTGACAGGTGAACCTGTGGTTTAACCGTGTACCGGTATCAGCTTGCCAGACAAATGATCTCATGACTGTCTGGCTATGCAGCTGCATGCCGGAAACGTCGCACACTGTTATGCCGTATCCGAGTATCGTGCCGTAGAGTGTCTTTAAAAAAACTGCATGAAGCAGATTTATTTCACACCAACGCAATAAAAAATAGCATTTTGCCCCAGTTTCAGTCGAATAATCTATCTTACGCAGATTTTAAGAGGTTTATGAAAAAATGTGGAGAGTCCCCCCACCTCATGGCACCTTCGGGGCATGGCGGGGCAAGGAGGTTCTCATTGTATCAATCGGCGATCCGCCACGGGAGCACTTCTTCGGATGCTGCGGCATGCATCGCAATTATAAAAGTCAGCCACCGTTGCTCATCGATCAATTTTTAGTTTTTATAGTCTATTGTCAGCAGGTTTCAAATTTTAATAAAAAAAAATCAGTTGATGAAGATCTTCTTTGTCTCATCATCAGCGGCATGAGCCGTGCAGTCAAGCGTGATCGGCGTCACTGATATGTTTCCCTTCCGGATTGCATGGACATCTGTTCCCTCTTCAGCATCCTCGATGAGCGGACCATTGATCCAGAAGTAGGGTCTCCCACGGGGGTCTAGTCGTTTCTCAACACCGGTATGGAAGAGTTTTCGCGCGAGCCGGGTCACTTCATACCCTCCTTTGATCTCGGACGGAATGTTGACATTGATCACATCCGCGTGCGGGCAGAACCCGTTCTTAAGTACCCGCTCCACAACATCCCGCACCACGCGTTTTGCCGCTTCAAAATCCTGTACAGGTTTACTCGGGTCATCGAATTTTTCGCCCTGGTCTTCGACCTGCAACGAGAATGCAATCCCTTTGGTTCGCTGGTTGGAGGCTTCAAGCGCAGCACCTACGGTGCCTGAGGTCATGATGGACTCAAACGAGAGATTCTCCCCGATATTGATCCCGGAAACAACGAGCGTTGGGTTGAGGTTAAGCGCATACAACCCGATAATGACAGCATCAGTGGGTTTGCCGGCAACTGCCCATGCCCGGATCCCGTTTATCGTGATCTGGTTCGCCCGTATTGGTTCAAAGATCGAGATAGACCTGCCGACAGCGCTCTGCTGTGTTGCCGGTCCGACAACAGTGATATCTGCAATGGGTGAGAGCGCATCGTAAGCCGCCCGGATCCCCAGAGAGTTTACACCGTCATCATTTGTCAGCAGGATAGAGGGTTTCATGGTCATGTACCCCTTTTACGCCCACCCACAAATAACTCACCGATCTGACCGGTTAATTGACCGGGACTATTTATGATCCATTGGTTGTCACCGGCAGACAAATGAAACATACCGGAGTCTTTCCGGAATACACGAAAGCCGGATACAACACCAACTGCTGTTTTCATTGGAACCGCCAATGTGCCGATTATAGCACAGCAATAGGAAATAAAACCGGCGCGAGCTGTAGTCATGTGAAATTCCGCAAGACATTTTCCTACCGGGGTGTATAGATGTTGGATGAAAGTCCTCTTGGCTGAATATGCAACCGCCCATGCACCGGCACTCGCGCCCGAAGGTGCGGCAATGCTTGAGGTGTTGAAAAACAGTTTCACCCGGTGTGGTTATAGTGTTGAGTTGCCCGGAACCGGGGACTTTGGCGCCGAGATTGAACGTCTTGCTCCGGAATGCGACATGGGGCTTGTGATCGCGCCGGACAATGTGCTCTCCCGGTACACCATGATCCTTGAGCAGCACACGCATAACCTTGGCTGCGGCGCGATGAATGCCGCACTCGCAGCGAACAAGGTAAGGACTGCACAGATCCTGCGCAGCCATGGCATTCCGGTACCTGCCGATGCTGTAGCAGGGGAGCGCGTAATAAAACCCGTGCATGGCTGCGGTGCCGAGGGTGTGCGGCTCTCCACTGATGCTCCGGGAACCGGGGAGTTCTCGCAGGAATATATTCGCGGGGAGAGTTTCTCCGTGAGCCTTGTTGGAAGCCGGATTGTCGGGGATGCGTGCCTGTATTTCTCAGGGAACCCCCCGCTCCCGCTTGCAGTCAACCGGCAGCTTATCAACATTGATGCGGAGGGCAGGTTCCGGTACCGTGGCGGCGAAACGCCGGTTCATCCCCCGCGCGAACAGGAGATCCTTCTTGTGGCTGCGAAAACTCTCGCGGTTCTCGGCTGCCAGGGATATTGCGGGGTTGACGTGGTTGTAGCTGATAAGGTCTATGTGGTGGATGTGAACCCGCGCATCACGACAAGTCTTGTCGGCATCACTGCCTGCATGAAAGAAGAGATCGCCCAAATCCTCGTTGATGCATCGCAGGGAAAACCGACGCCCCCGGTACATCTTACGGGAAAAGTACAGTTCGATACAAGCGGGAGGATCAGCCCGGCATGATCGGCATCGATGTCGGCGGCGCGAACACAAAGCTGGTGGACGACAACGGCGTCCATATCCATTACTGTCCTCTCTGGGAAGGTGCGCCGCTCGCATCCATTCTCCGCCAGTACAAAAGTGCCGGGCAGGACGTAGCAGCGGTAGTGATGAGCGGGGAACTTGCCGATTGTTTCGGGAATAAGCTGCAGGGGATTGCCTTTATTGTTGACGCAGTGCGGGAAGTATTTCCGGATGCATTGTTCTATGGTACCGATGCAGCATTTCATCGCGTACCGGTGCCGCAGCTGGCAGCGGCAAACTGGCTTGCTGCAGCTGATCTCTTACGGGAAAGGTATCCTAACGCAGTGCTTGTTGATGTCGGAAGCACAACCGCAGATATCATTCCCCTTGCACGGTTCAATGATTTACGCGGACTTACGGATCTCCGCCGCCTCCAGAAAGGGCATCTCATATACACCGGTATGCTGCGGACAAATATTGTCACCCTGCTATCCTCTGTGAACATTCACGGCATTGATACTCCCGTGAGTGCAGAATATTTCGCTACGAGTGCCGACGTCCATCTCGTCCTTAACCATATTTACCCTGAAGGATATTCCTGCGATACGCCGGATAAAAAAGAGAAGACAAAAGAGGCTGCCCTGCGACGGCTCGCGCGGGTTGTCTGCGCTGACCTTGAGGAGATTGGAGAAGACGGAGCAATGCAGGTTGCCGGGCAGTTCTGGGAACGGCAGCGGACGCTTATTGTCGAAGGGATACAGCGCGTTGTCAGAGACACGCAGGCAACAAGTGTCATCGTTGCGGGCATCGGTGCGCCACTCTTTGCACAGGAATGCGGGGGCATTGTCCTGTCAGATAAACTGGGCGCAGTTGCCGACGCACTGCCGGCATACGCGGTAAGAGAAATTGCATGTCGGGACGGGAGTATTCCCGGTTTACCGGTTGACAGGTGTGGGTGAACAGATGAAGGCGTGGCACTTGAGCGTTCTCCTTCTTATTGGATCACTCCTCCTTACCGTCATTATGTGGCTCGCGCACCTGCAGTTCTTCTTTTTGTTCCTGTTCGTCCCGCTCATTCCCTTCTTTTCCCGGAAACAGCGGATGAAGCGGTGCCCGGTATGTGGATGGGAAACCACAGGCAGCGAGAACTTCTGCCCCTTCGATGCGACTCCCCTCACCAGCCTGGGTGACGAGATTAAAGAGGTTGAACACTGACATTGGGATCCGTATCCCAAACACATCCGTTGTCGGAATGGCAGGAAATGTTCGTTTCGCATAGAGGCGACAGGTTGTACGATCGATAACAATTCCCAGCGCTGCAAGGTACGTTGCCACACGGTTTGGGGGGATTGTTGCCGAGATCGTGATACCCATATCAACGACCGGTGAACCGATGCGAGTACCCGGATAAAATGGTTCGTGAGCGTAACAGAGCTGGTGACAGGAATAGCAGTAAAACCGTTTTACATAGACATACAGGGATCGCTGCATGTCTCTTTCAATAACAACGGCAAACCGTTTCTTTTTCGTGTCATATCCCCGGAGCGAACCACCACATTTCGGACATGCAGCACATCCGGTAAACAGGACGCCGTCAACTGCTGACAATGAGGCTGACACGATTGTTGCCAGCATCGGATGGATGCGGGGGGGTCGCATAATACTCTTCTCAATTCTCTGCACAAATGCAGCGATCGATTGGTGCTGCCGCTATTTACTCATATAAAATAATTAATTTTTTTACATAGTACAAAAAGAGTGTTTACACCGTGGGAATAAATACCCACCGTTATTCATCAATTTTTGCCGATATTCCAGTGCCTTTAAATATTGTCAGTATAGACTTGAATCTGTTCGAGGTTAGAACATGGAATTTAGCTACGTACCAACCACCTGTCCGTACTGCGGAACAGGCTGTGGATTCAACCTTGTCGTAAAAGACAAGAAGGTTGTCGGTGTTGCACCCTGGCACCGGTCCCCGGTAAACGAGGGTAAGCTCTGCCCTAAGGGAACATATGCATGGGAGTTCGTAAACAGTCCCGACCGGCTGACCAAACCGCTCATCAAGAAGGATGGCAAGTTTGTCGAAGCAAGCTGGGATGAGGCATACAAACTCATTGTCTCCAAGTTCAAGTCGTACAAGGGTGAAGAGATGGCATGCCTCTCATCAGCCCGTGTATCGAACGAAGAGAACTACCTGATGCAGAAGTTCGCCCGCGCTGTATTAAAGACCCCAAACATTGACCACTGCGCCCGGCTCTGCCACGCATCCACGGTCGTCGGGCTTGCGGGTGCATTTGGATCCGGTGCAATGACCCAGTCAATTGCAGACATTGCCGAATCAAAATGCCTCCTCGTCATCGGCACCAACACATTCGAGCAGCACCCGCTGATCGGGCGCCGCATTATGCAGGCAAAGGCGAATGGCGCAAAGATCATTTATGCCGACCCACGGCTGACGCCGACCGGGAAAATTGCCGACCTGCACCTGCAGTTCTACTCCGGTACCGATGTTGCACTCATG
>JAPKXU010000201.1 GCA_026394655.1 Methanoregula sp.
AAAAGGCACTCCGTCAATGGGAAAGAGAAACAAGAAGACCCATATCGCCTGCCGGCGCTGTGGGAAGATCTCGTATCACGCCCAGAAAAAAGTCTGCTCTGCCTGTGGTTTTGGCAGGAGCACGAAACTCGTCAGCAATAAATGGAATAACAAAAGACCAAAAATCCCAACGCATTAGAGTATTATCATGTGTGGTATCGTTGGCATCGTCGATGCTGGCGGTGTATCCATCCAGATCTATTATGCCCTGTATGCTCTCCAGCACCGTGGTCAGGAGAGCGCGGGCATCTCAACTTTTGATGGGACAACCCTCTGTAAATTCAAGGGGCAGGGGCTTGTTGCCGATGTTTTCTCCCCTGCTGTTTTAAAAAATCTGAAAGGTACTGTTGGCATCGGGCATGTACGGTACCCGACTACCGGTGCAAACCTCCCGGAGAATATCCAGCCGCTCAACTTCCAGTTCAAGGACCATTTCATCTCTATCGCTCATAACGGGAATCTCGTGAATACTGCTGAACTACGGGCTGCATACGAACAGGCAGGACAAATCTTCACCACCACTACTGACACGGAGATTATCGCGAAACTCCTGATCGATGAGATTACTAATTCCGGGCGTGTCGAGGACGCAGTAGCGCTCTGCATGAAGCGGATGCAGGGCTCGTACTCTACTGTGATGATGATCGATGGCATCATCTATGCTTTCCGCGATCCGCTGGGTATCAAGCCGTTCTGCCTGGGCAAGCTCGAGCACGGGTACATGGTGGCGTCCGAGAGCGTCGCTGTCGATGCACTGGAAGGGAAATTCTTAAGGGACGTAAAGCCCGGCGAGCTGATCCGGATTGATGCAGAGGGTGTCCGGTGCATGCAGATCGCGGTCGCCGGCAAGCGGGCGCACTGCATCTTTGAGTACATTTATTTTGCCCGTGCGGATGCGGTCATCGACGGGGTGCTGGTCTATGACGTGCGGCGGACGATCGGGCAGAAACTCCACGAAGAAGCCCCGGTGAAGGCGGATTCCGTCTGCTCTGTTCCTGATTCCGGAACCGCATATGCAATCGGGTATGCCGAGGGGTCGAAGATCCCGTTTGTCGAGAGCCTGATGAAGAACCGGTATATGGGGCGCACGTTCATCATGCCCTCCCAGAAGGAGCGCGAACGGGCAGTGCGGATCAAGCTCAATCCAATCTCTGCGCACTTAAAGGACAAGTCCGTTGTGCTCGTGGATGACAGTATCGTGCGGGGAACGACCTCAAAGCGGATCATCGATATGATGCGTGATGCGGGAGCGCGAGAAATTCACATGCGGATCGGATCCCCTGCCATCAAGGCACCATGCTACCTCGGCGTTGATATGCCTACACGGCAGGAACTTATTGCAAGTGACAAGGTGGAGGAGGAAGTCCGGCACAACATCACTGCCACATCACTCCACCACATATCGCTTGACGCGCTTGTCAAGGCGATTGGGTTCTCCCGGGACGATCTCTGTACCGGGTGCCTCACCGGGTGCTATCCGCTGCCGATCGAGGGGGAATCTGCGAAGCCCCGGCTGGTGAACTTTATCGATGGCACGTTCCAGTCGAAACTGGAATTGGTTTAAAGCCGGGACGACGGCAACCGATTAATCTTTTGATTTGATTTTCGGATGAGATAACTGAGGGGCTATCGCACATCCCCACACTGGTAATTGCCCACACAATCTGCTGATTTGTCACCCACTCCACGACCCGGGCCATCACCCGTCCGCCCGGACATCCCCGGATCATCATTACAGTGAAGAGTTATCTGGATCGACAAAACAAAATGGATCTTCACTAAAGAAATTCCCGGCTTTTGCATACGCCCGTACCCGGCACCCACCACCACAGATTTCGAAATACCCGCACTTCCCGCATTTTCTCCCGATATGAACGGGTTTTTCCCGGAAACGGGCGAGGACAGGATGAGCAGAATCCGTCCAGAGAGCACTGAACGGCCGTTTTCGGATATTTCCTATGAAAAAATCCAAAGAATGGGAGAACTGGCAGGGGGATACATTCCCGAGCGGATCGACATTTGCCGCACGGTCACCCGCACTGCACTCGCCTTTTAAGGACTTCAGGAGATTGCGGGCATCGGCAAGATCCGGCGATCCGTCCCGCTCCATCGACTGGATCGGGTGGACACAGTCCTGTGGGGATTCGACCGTGAGAAATTCCATGGTGCCGGGATCGGTCTCCTGTGCTTTCCGGTAGAGCAGGCTGAGGGCTTCTGTAACTTCTTCCCTACCGAGCTGGATCCGGGAATAACTATCACTCCCTCTGCCACTGGGGACAAGCCAGTACAAACAGAAGCGGGAGGCGCCAAGGGACCGGGCGAGGTCAATTAAGTCTTCGAGTTCCCCGAAGTTCTCCCGGGTCAACGTGACCCGAACCCCGCACGGTAATGTTCCATGAGATGATCCGTGGCGCCTTGACGGTTGAGCAGTTCAAAGCTTCAATCCTTTTTCGACTCGTTTCCCGAGCTCGGCATCTGCCTGTTTCAGGTTCTCTACCATCAGTTTCCGAATGTCCTTCTTTGCGTGCGAGAGTGGGTCTACGATATTATCGACTAAGTGATCCTGATCCTTTCTCGATAACGAGCGGTACCGTTCTCCCGCCTGCTGGAAATCGTTGGTAAGTGAAATCTTCCTGCGCATTTCAGCCCCATCAATCGGGCGACCGCTAAAAGTGGCATCCCCGGACTCCATGGGCATTCCTTCTCCGAGAGTATTGGGCTCATAGTTTACCGTTCCGGTGAACCCGGCGCCATTCTGCATGGACCCGTCCCGCTGGTTGTTGTTCACGTCAACCTTTGGGCGGTTGACCGGGATCTGGAGGTAGTTGGGCCCGAGCCTGTGCCGCTGGGTGTCCGCATATGAGAAGAGCCGCCCCTGCAGGAGCTTGTCGGCAGACGGCTCGATCCCGGGGACAAGGGACGCCGGGCAGAACGCTGCCTGCTCAACTTCGGCAAAATAATTCTCCGGGTTCTTGTCAAGCGTCATTTTTCCCACTTTTATCAGCGGGTACTTGTCTTCAGGCCAAGTCTTCGTTGCATCGAGCGGGTCAAAATCAAGCTTAAATTCATCCTCGAATGGCATCAGCTGTACCTTGAGTTCGTACTCGACGGTCTTACCGGACGCGATCCAGTCGTACAGGTCGCGGGTGGCAACGTCCGGGTCCTCGCCCGCAAGCCGGGTTGACTCGTGACGGTCGATCGTCTCGATCCCTGCGACGGGTTTCCAATGGTACTTGACATAGACCCCCTTGCCTTTCGCGTTCACCCAGATGTAGGTGTTGACGCCGAAACCCTCCATCTTCCGGTAGCTCTTTACGGTTCCACGGTCGGAGAAGAGCCATGTGATCATGTGGGTGGATTCCGGCGATAAGGAGATGAAGTCCCAGAACCGGCTGTTGGCCGATGAACTTGTCGGGAAGTTGGTATCAGGCGCCGGCTTGAATGAGTGAACCATATCGGGGAACTTGATGGCGTCGCGGATGAAGAAGACCGGGAGGTTGTTCCCCACGAGATCGTAGTTCCCATCTTCCGTGTAGAATTTCACCGCAAATCCCCGGGGGTCGCGGACGGAATCCGCAGATCCCCGTGCACCGACAACGGTTGAGAACCGGACGAATACGGGGGTCTTTTTCGTCGGGTCTTGGAGGAATTTTGCCTTGGTATATTCCGCCATGCTCTTGTATACCTGGAAATACCCGTGGGCTCCGGCACCTTTGGCATGGACCACCCGCTCGGGGATTCGTTCCCTGTCGAAATGCGCCAGCTTTTCGATCAGGTGGACGTCCTGCAGCAGGACGGGGCCCCGCTGGCCGGCCGTGAGAGAGTTCTGGTTATCGGCAACCGGAACGCCCTGATTTGTGGTAAGAGTTTTCTTGACCATGTATTGTCACAATAGGTCAATAGGAAAACGCATGTTATTAACTTAGGCACGATGCCAGTGCCCGGCATCCATGAGAACAAGGATTGAAACATGTACACCCGGGAACTTGTCTTTGACATCTTCCACCGTATTGTTCGTATGGGATGCTGCACAATCACCTCACTTTTTTTAAAAATCCTGGAGATATTCCCGGTTCATGTTATGATACCTTTTTTGCATTCCAGAGACAACCCAGACAGGTAACATTGACTAATTATCTGTCCGGGTTTTCTGGGAGTGTGGGATCATGGAGCACATTAGGAACGCATTCAACAACATCGCGGCAGAGTACGATGCCCAGCGGCAGTACGTGATCCCGCAGATGGACAAGTATTACAGTGCTGCGGTCTGGGCAGCGGAATCGGCGGAAAAGAACCCGGCAATCCTCGATATCGGGGCCGGGACAGGTCTTTTCGCTGCGCTCATGCTGGAGAAATTCCCGGCTGCCGAACTAACCCTGCTCGATATCTCGGAGTACATGCTCGCTGTCGCACGGGAACGGTTCTCTGACCGGAAGAATGTCCGGTACGTGGTGAGCGATTACAGCCGGTCGGAGCTCGGCGGGAAGTACGATATCTGCTGCTCGGCGCTCTCAATACACCATCTGATCACTGAGGACAAACGCCTTCTTTTCCACAAAATATACGCAGCTCTCGCGCCGGGCGGAATGTTCGTGAACGCAGACCAGGTGGATGGGGAGACCCTCTACTTCCGGCAGCGGTATATCGAGTACTGGAACGAGTTTTTGCGGAGCGGGCCGCTGAAGGAAACCGAGCATGCCGAGATCCTGAAGCGCCGGAATTCACTGGACAAAAACGAGAAACTCTCCGTACAACTGCAATGGCTGCACGAATGCGGGTTTGTGGATGTGGACGTGGTCTACAAGAACCGGATGTTCATCGTGACCGTGGCACGGAAGGGATGATTCGGGATAGAGCCCCGGTGCCGGGCATAGATCTCTCTGCAATCCGGTTGCAGGACCGGCGATGCGTACCCGACAAAATAATAACACCTCTCCTGATGGGATCTGCACACAGATCGCTTCTATCGTCTTTTTGTTGCCCGGTGCTGTTACGGTGACCGGAAGATCAGCTGGAAAAAATTCCAGAAAGCCTGTCCCGCGTTAACGGTCGTGTTTTCTGGGTTCAATAGCCAGAACACGTCATTATTGTTGCCCCGGTTGACAGTCGAATTTTCTGGTGTAATGGCAATCAGATGCATCTGCGTCTGCACGGTCATTTGAGGTTCCGGGGCAGGCAGAGCATGGGAAAATTGTCCGGTAATATTATAGAGGACTCTCTCGCTATCGAAAGACTTGACCGGATAGATCCGGATTATTTCCGAAGTGATCTTTTCCACCTGCCCGTCCACCGCAGTGACCGTGTAGAGCGTACCTGCAGAATAATCCTGATTTTTCGAACCCCCCGGTTCACCATTCTGGTAATCGGTCAAATCCTCGATCACCGGATATCCGTTGATCATGTCCACCCTGATAAAATATGCATGTACGTGTCCTGTAAGGACGATGGTTGGCTGCACGATTAACTGCCGGTCGATATCTTCTCCCAAAAGAGAATGCGCACCATTCTCGTCCATGTAGTAGTGGGTGGCGATGATGGTGAAATTATGAGAGCCATTGACGAGAGTTTGCCGGATTGTGGCAAATTCCTGCGGCGCAAGAGATTTGCTCACGTAGTTAATGCCAACGAAATTGAAATCTTTTACCTCGGTCATGTAATTGTTCTTCGGTTCGCCCGTATACAAGGAATAATACGTGTAATTCTTCCCGTAACTCGTGTCGTGGTTGCCGGCTATGACATAAATGGGGATGGTCGTCATATTCCGGGCATGGGAATATGCAACCCACTCGGATTTCTTGTTCCAGGTATTCACGAGATCGCCGGTAATGATGATGGCTGAAATATTGTATTGTGTTTTTATTGACTCGAGGTACGAGAAGGTGAGGTCATAGGTCTTCGGGTAATGGGTGGCAAGGTTCTGGGTGTCTGATATGTGGACAATCGAATAGGTTGTTGTGCCCGAAGGTTGAGCTGATGCGAGGGGGATTGTAAGGAGGAGGATTCCGAGTATGGCGATGTTTATCAAAAATCCCGAGATCTTCATTTCACAGAGATTCGAATGGATTGTGGTTTAAGGTTGTGGTGGGATCGTGACATCAGTAAACGCAATTTTAACTTAATGAGCCATTACGCTCTCACAATCGAAAGAGATGAAAAACGCGATGTGTTTCCACAGGAATTCGGAACAGAAATTGTGCACGAAAACAGTAGCGAGGGATGGATTTGAACCATCGATCTACGGGTTATGAGCCCGTCGGGATATCCTGACTACCCTACCTCGCTCCACAGTCAGGGTAATACTATTGTTGGCGACCGCTGATATACTTTACTCACCCCGGCACGCGATGCACGTCATATCCCCCCACTGACGAACGAGGTTTAACAGAACCAAAAAACGATGAACCCGTTGGGCTCTCACGCTCCCCAATGAAAATCACGATTGCGAATATCGCGTCAAATCCCAGACTGGCGCTCTTACCGCGTGGCATCTTCGCTACATTCAATAAAGAGCATTCGCATAGTAAAAGACCATGGACGATGAACTGAGCCGCATCCGTGAGAAGCGGTTGCAGGAGATAAAGGATAAGATGGCAGCAACAGGAAATGTGGAAGTGATACGGATTGATCAGGCACACATTGCCGAGATATTAAAGATGCACCCGGCGCTTGTAATCGATTTCTGGGCGGAGTGGTGCGGACCCTGCCGGAGAGTGGCACCTGCGATTGAGGAGCTGGCGCAGGAGTTTGCCGGGAAGGTCACGTTCGGCAAATGCAATACGGATGAGAACCAGAGGTTTGCAATGGAAATGAACTGTTCGGCAATACCCAACATCGTGTTCTTCTCCCACGGGAAGATGGTTGACCGGATCATCGGTGCATACCCGAAAGAGGCGATCCGCCAGAAAGTCATGAGCAACTTCCCCGCCCGGTGATCATATCCTGCTGCTGGGGAGAAATCTCATCCGGAAAGCATCCTGTGATAAATTGTCTTTTAAAAAAAGATTCGGGAGGGGTATATCCTAAACTTTGTCGACCCGTTCGTTGATCTTTGCCGCCATGACAAAATCGTTCAAGGTCAAACCACCGGCGGGGTACGTGTAATACCCGATCTCAACGAACTTTCCCTCCTTCATCGAGATGTCCGGGATATGCCCCTCTTCTGTTGAGAGGGTGAGTACATCATTGATGAATGTGATGGAGTGGCTGCTGTCGTCGAAGGTGAAGGTTCGGGTGAGGTGTCCGCCAGCGAGTGCCCAACCGGGCGCTTCTTTTATCAGTTCAAAGATATCTTTTCTCGTGATCGGCGGAGACCCGGGCTTATAGGTCGAGCATTTCTTCTGCGCGAGTTCCATGGTTAGTTCTCGTTTCTCTGAACAAAAAAAGTTTCTTATAGCAGACCCAAAAAGACCATAAGACCCCCACAACAATCCTCTATTACGAACGAGCCACTAGTTTTTTCTGTCCTGCATGAGTCTCTCCAGCAGGTGCTCTCGGCGCGAATGGGATGGGATGAACTGCGGGACGTGCAGGAGCGTGCCTACAACGCCATCACCAGTGGGAGCGACGTGCTCGTGATCGCCCCTACTGCCGGGGGCAAATCCGAAGCCGCCCTGATCCCCGTTATGGACGATATCTTAAAGCACGGCAGGAGCGGAGTGGCGTGCCTGTACGTCTCCCCACAAAAAGCGCTCATCAACGACCAGGAGGAGCGGTTCAGTCTCTTCTGTGTGCCCACCGGGTTATCCGTGATGAAATGGCACGGCGATGTGCCGAAAGGGGCTCGCGGATGGAAGGCAGGTGAACCGCCGCATTTTGTCATGATCACCCCGGAGTCGCTGGAGGTGCTCCTGCAGGAGAAACGATCTACTGTCGATCTCCGGAACCTCCGCTCCGTGATCATCGACGAGCTCCATGCATTTGTTGAGTCAGAACGGGGTGTGCACCTGAAGTGCCTGCTCTCCCGGCTTGACGGGATCACCGGGGTACCGGTGCAGCGTATCGGGCTCTCCGCTACGGTAGGCAACCCCGAAGAGATTTTGGGCTGGCTTTCGGACAACCGCAAAAAGAGCGAACTTGTCACGGTACCAGTGCCGGCAAAAGAAAAACGGTTTGTATTTGTCGTGGAGGAAAAAGAGGAGAAACGGATCGATGCACTCGTCCGGATTGTTGCCGGGAGAAAAGCGCTCGTCTTTGTGAACAGCCGGGGTGAAGCCGAGAATCTCATGAAGGCAGGGATTGGGCGTGTGAAAAACCTGCACGTCCATCACTCCTCGTTGCCCACTGCACAAAGGAAGCTCGCAGAGGATACGTTTCACGGTGACGAAGGAGCCTGTATCATCTGCACGAGCACGCTTGAACTCGGGATCGATATCGGGGATCTTGATGTAGTGGTGCAGGTCGGACCCCCGAACTCGGTCTCGTCCTTCCTCCAGCGAATGGGGCGGAGCGGACGACGGGGGAAGTCTGCCTTTGTTGCATGGATCCTCGCGAACCCCTGCGAGTTCCTCAGCAGTTGTGCCGTGATCGAATGCGCCATGAACAAGGAGGTGGAAGATCTGCGCCCGGTAAATAAGCCATATAACGTGCTCGTCCAGCAACTCTTCCTCGCCCTGCTCCATACCTCCCGCACCAGCAGGAAGAGGCTCGCCCGCCAGCTGCTCACGCTCCCGGCACTCTCCGGCATTTCACCCGGTGTGCTGGAAGCGATCGTGAGTCATCTCATCGATGAGGGATATCTCACGCTTGACGGCGAGATGCTGATGCCCGGCACCGCGGCGGAACGGGAGTTCGGGCGTTCGAACTGGAAGGCGCTCTACTCGGTAATCAGCGGAGCTGGGGAGTTCCGGGCTGTTACTCCGGACGGAGAGGTGGTGGGAAATCTTGACGCACGGTTCGTGAACAGCCCGCAATCGGCAGGTTTCTCTCTCGGAGGCAGGGGGTGGTCGGTGGTGAAGTGCGATGAAGGGCGCAACATGGTGGTGGTTGTTCCCCGCGAGAGCGATGCGTCACGGGTCTTCTGGGCTGGCGGTGACGCAGGATTTTCGATGCTTGTCTGCACCGCAGTCCAGCGGATCATCGCCCGTGGCGGAACGACGCTTCCCTTGGGCGCCGATGATCAGGAAATTCTCGACCGTGCGATCCACCGGATCCCATCAGGGCTTGACTCGCGTGGGTTTGCGGTCTTCAAACGGCATGGCGAGCGGGGCAGGGAAGTACTCATCTATTCGTTCTACGGCAGCCGGTTCAACCGGGTGCTCGCGCACGTAGTGCAGGACCGGCTGGGAAAGCGTGTTTCTGTCCGGTACAATGATTTTGTCGTGAAAGTGCAGCGTGGGGGAAAAGAGACGAGTGCAGAGCAGGTGGCAGACGTGATCCGGGAGATCCAGCTGCTCACCCGGGAAGAGTGCGGGCGTGTGCTGCCGCTGCCTGTACCGGAGACGTGGAAGTTTGCTCATGTGCTGCCGCCCGCCTCTCTTCGGGATATGGCGGTTTCAGACTATTATCATGTAGAGGAGTTTTTGGAGCGCCTGCGCTGTGCACCGGTGACGGTGCTCGTGGATCCTGCCGGGGAGATGCCATCTCCCGAACCATGAGTCTGGCGGACAGGATGCCCCCTCATGATCATGTCGTATTGACAGATCCAGAAGCGGCGTTGCTACGACCCTAATGGCATGTGCGGAGCTGTGCCACCATCATGGATGCTTGGGTGGTTCTGGGGATCAAATGCCCCCCAGTAAGATCCGAGGATCTGCGGTCCCGTGATTTGTCGGATCACCGGTGGCTCGACACGATTATATAACCGGGAGAAAGATGATCCAGTGATGAAAAGAGTCTTTTTGTTCTTCCTGTGCATCATGCTCCTCGCGTTTGTGAGCGGGTGCTCCCAGCCGGAATCGCAGCAGGTGCAACCCACAGCAGCACCTGTCAAAACGACCATCCCGCGAACGACAAGCCCGATGATCACGACTCCTGTTCCCACAACACTGTTTATCACACAGGAGACGACGCTCACGGTATCCGACAACACGATCTCCATTCAGAATATGGCGTTTAATCCGCCGACAATGACCGTAAAGAAAGGTGCGATCGTGCGCTGGGTAAACATGGATTCCTTCCCGCATTCGATCAAGTTCGCAAAGGCATCGGGGATCGACCCGTCAGATCCGCTCTCCACAGGTCAGGGATTCTCGGTGAAGTTTGACAATACGGGAACATTTGCATATATCTGTGCGATCCATCCCTCCATGCAAGGGACGATCATTGTGGTGTGACGTGATGTTCCAGGAGGTCTCCTATTTTTTAATTTTTGGAAAACCGCTCATCATGTATCTGGGGCTCCTGACCTTGTGCGTTTTTTTGTTCACGGCTTCCATCGCCATTTTGAATAAAAAAGGGATCCGTACAATTCCCTTCAAGTGGCATCCCCGGATGGCAATAATTGCCATTTGTTGTGCGGTTGTTCACGGGGCTCTTGGGGTGCTTGTGTTTTTTTAATTTGAAGGGTTGTTATTTTTCGAACTTAAAATTCACCTGGTGCACGATCATATCTGCCTTCATGATGAGTTCGTCCGGGATCTCCGGAATGTTCATCTCCAGGCGGATCTGGATCTGTTCCGCCAGTTCCGCAGCCTGTACTTTGATATCCCCCTGTGCATAATGGGCAAGATCACAGGCATATTTGTGGGCACCGACAAGATCGCCGATTTTCATGTTTACCATTAAAAGATCCCCGCAATAATATGCAGACCGTTTGAAATCATTTTCACTGACGCTTTTTTTGAGTGAATCAGTATAATTCATTTTCAGGTTCGCCGCAAGTGCCCGTTGCAGCTCTATGACGGACTGGTATCGCTCCTTTGGATCTTTTTTCAGGCACTTCATGATCACGGGTTCAAAGTCATGAGCAGCGGGGCATTGCTGCGAAGGGGGTGCTGGGTTCTTTGTCACGATGCCTGACATGACCTCGACCATTGAATCGCCGGTAAACGGGAGTTTTCCGGTCACCAGTTCATAGAATATCACCCCAAGCTGCCAGATATCGGTCCGGTTGTCTTTTTGTTTCCCCGAGATCTGCTCGGGTGCTGCATAATATGGGGTGAACGATGGTTGGGTAGTGGATATTTTTGACTCTGCCAGGAACCGGGAGAGCCCCCAGTCACTCAGCTTGGGTATGCCGTTTTTCATGAGAATATTCTGGGGTTTTAAGTCCCGGTGGACGATATTGCGTGAGTGGGCATATTTGAGCCCCTCACAGATCTGGAAGAGGAGCCAGGCAGCATTTGCCGGTGCAATGGGTAGTTTTGTCTCGGCAAGGGAATTGTCGCAGAGTTCCATCTCAAAATACGGAACCGGGATGACATTATAATCGTAGATCCGGACGATGTTCTCGTGGTCAAGGTGAGTCCAGTTCTGGAGTTCGGTAATAAAGGACTTGCCGGTTGCCGGGTTCATGGAAAGGGGTACCTTTATCGCAACCGCGACCCCGTCTTTTCTCTTTGCCGAAAATATTTTGGCAAAACCGCCCTGACCAATGTATTTGATTTCATCGTACTGGGAGAGCAGTTCGTTGGGAAGAGATGTTGACGAGTCGGGTGGAGCCGGCATTTGTGCAGGTATGGAGACTCCCTGTACCCCGGAGGGGACATCTGGCGGGGTTGCTGGTTGCAATACAGCAGATGGGGCACTTTTTCTTTTCAGCACAAAAAATCCTCCGCCGGCGAGGAGAACAACAAAAATTCCAATAATTCCATACAGGGCGAAATTGTCTCCTCCCCCGTTTGTGCTTCCGGTGGTTGGGAAACCCGTTGCATTCATCTGGGGGGAGAGCGTGCTCATTGGGGTAGCCACGGCAGTCGTCGAACCCGAATTTCCGGCAGGAGGCTGATCGGTGTACGTTTCAAGGACAACAGATTTCCATTTTGGTCCCATCTCGTCATCGGAATCCAATGCTTCGACAGCAAAAAAAAGCTGGTCGTTTGCAGAATATGGCACATTGAAATTAAAATTATCCCCTCCCCCGGATTCCCATAACGGGCTGTTAAACTGGTCTGCCCCCTTGTAGATGTAAAACCGGTAATGTGAAACTGTACTCTTTCCCTCAAACCCCGTCTGTCCGGAAATTTTTACAAACTTTCCGTTACCGGGAATCGTTACCCTGATAACAGAGTCGGCTTTAAATCCGGTCTGGATCACTGCGGATGGAAATGCATGTATCGCCAGTTTGTCGTATGGGTTATTACCGGGCAGAACGCCCCGGGTAATTGACGGTTTGTGCCTGAAGGTTGAGGTCGTCCCAAACCAGTAATCTCCCACATCCGGTAAGTATAACAGATCCGTGTAGGTATTGCCGTTTCTCGCTTGAAGCAGGATAGAGTTTTCGCCATTGTTGTATTTTGGCATCTTATCAAAGAGTGTGAGCGTATCTGCACAGACATGAGCGGAGAGAAAAGAGAAAATTCCTGCAATGAGCAGGATCTGCAAAAGGTGTACGCATGTTCTGTTACCGGTCATTATCATAACCTCCCTGCAACTAAAAGATCCGCCCGAACTCCTGCCGTATTATGTTAGATCTTCCCGTCACCTGATAAATATTCGGAAATACGTTGTTCTGCGAGAAATGCACGAGTCTCCGTTGATATTCTGATCTGACAGGCATCCGCCATAGTATGAGCGATCAGGTACGCTATGTATGGAGAACTACGTATGGAGAAACGCCACTTCGATAGATCAAGTGAAAGAAAAACAGATCCGGGTTTTTTATAATACGCCGAGGGGGAGATTTGAACTCCCGAGGCGCAGAGCGCCAGTAGCTTTCGAGGCTACCGCCTTCCCGGACTAGACTACCTCGGCACCCGGTTCTCTCTAATTTTCTCATCAATTCCACTAATAGTTATCTGATGAGGGGGGCACCCCGCTCTCCGGCAGCGTAAAAAAATATGTGATAAAAAAGGATTTTTTAGTCCTCGAAACGAGGGCTTATCCCATCATCGGGGGTTTTCTGGACTGCGTAATCATCATGTCATCCACACGGACAAGCATGATTGCCGTTTCAGACGCACTCTGGATGGACTGGCGCTTTGAACGGAGCGGCTCAAGCACGCCCTCTGCGAGCATGTCGATGACCTCACCGGTATAGACATTCAGTCCCGCATTCTTCTTGCCTTTTGCGTGGGCGTTCTTCAGTTCCACCAGTTTGTCGATCGGATTATACCCGGAATTTTCCGCGAGGGTGCGGGGAATTGATTCATACGCGGTGGCGTACGCTTCAATTGCCAGCTGAACCCGTCCGCCGACGGTCTCTGCGTAGTTACGGATCTGCATGAGAAGTTCGGTCTCGATCGCTCCTCCACCGACTACGTACGTCCCGTCTTCAATGGCATCCATCACAACGCGGGTACCATCGACAACGGCACGCTCAAGCTCATCGAGAAGGTAATCCGTGGAACCGCGGAGCAGGATGGTGATCGCCTTCGGGTTCTTGCACCCGGAGATCCTGATGATATCGATGTTGTTGTCCTCTTCGACGGTTTCGGCACTGCCGAGATCTTTTGCGGTCAGGTCTTCCGGTTTGTTGACGATTGTTGCGTTCAATGCACGGGCGGCATATTTCATGTCCTTCTC
>JAPKXU010000242.1 GCA_026394655.1 Methanoregula sp.
TCACATCCCCCCGCGAAACCCACGAGACCCGCACACCCGCAACCAAAACGAACGGCACACCCTCAAACACACAGTCCTGATGCCGTGGACCGATCCGCCCCCAGCCGCCCCCTCGCTCCGTGCATGGCAGGATGCAAAAAGATTTTCTTGAACAAATGTTCCGCTGCCCCCCCCCGATGCCTCAACAAACGGGAGACGGGGGATGGAAAGTTTTTTCCTGTACCGGTACCGGCAGGAGTACGGTGCATCAACGCTTTGCAGCTTCGGACGGTTCCATCCGCGATACCGGAAATACCGGAAAATTTCGTATCGCCAATGTCTCATTGACGTGCAACCCCGGAATCGTTTTCTGTAATATTCTCTCGCACGGGATTTTGGAAAATGGGTACAAAGGACACAAGCGACACGGCTCTTCATCGCGTTTCGTCGTTTTGAAAATTTCCTCGTGTGCAAAAAAACTGCACGCACTCGTACCGCCCGGTGCCGGTGGTGTATCGGTCGACGGGGATCCTCCCCCGTAAAATGACAAATCATGAACAATTAATGGGGCAATTCAAGCCCCGATTGCCAAACAGAGCCAAAATTAGCCCTCATATAATGCCCTTTAGCGCCACGCTATGCCCATTTTTAGCCACGATATTTTTCATCAGCCACGTTTGCCCGTTTGACGGGAGATCTGCCATTAGAACCCCCATTAGCAGCCTCATTTAAAATCGTCCGTTTGCCAAAATAACGACGTATAGGGGTTTTTTCGAAACGGAGCCCGATATGAGTCCGGATTTACTCTGCCGGATCCCAATCGGAGCCCAAATTGAACCCGTATTGACTGTATGTCCCTTTGGGTGATCGCAGAAAATAAGGCTGAATCAAGCCCGGATTCCCCGTCGGGTTCCTGGAGACGCCCGTGAGGAGATGTGTGGAATTTTGGCGGAAAGTGCGGTGCGGTGTTTTGGCTCAATCGCGATTCGGGCGATCATCCGGTTTGCCGGAAAAATTTTTGGGAAAAATCCCGGGAAAATATTTTCGTTCGCTGGCTCCAGGGAAAATCCGGTGAAATGGATCGTGGCGCTGGAAAAAATTTCGTGAAAAGTTACGGGAGCAAAAAAAAATTTCCGGCAAAATGGTTACCGGCAAAACGGTTACCGGAAAATGCCGGTGCCGGGAATATGGTTGGGAAAAGTTTTTGTGAAAACTAGCAGGGTCACAACCAAAAACCGCCGCCAACATGAGAAATTTATATCCATCGCACCGGGTTCAACCTACATTAAATCGATAAATGTATGTAATGAACAACGAAACTGTTTTACTTAAATAGAGTAGAGAAAATCATGACAAAGACGAACATTCCCGAAAAAGGAGCGATCATCCAGAGAGATCTGGAGACGTTTTCGATCCTGCCCCACATACCCGGTGGCTTTGCCGATCCGGCACTGTTGCGAAAGATCGCGGACGTGGCGGAGAAATACGGCGCAAAATTTGTGAAACTTACCGGTGCCCAACGCATTGCCATCATTGGCATACATGAAGAGGACCTGGACAAGGCGTGGGCTGAGTTCACCGACCGTTCCAAGGCGATCGGTCTGACAATACGGAGCATTCAGATGTGCCCGGGCACGCGATCCTGCAAACGCGCCAAGCAGGACAGCCCCGGCTTGGGGTTCGCTCTTGACAAGGAGTTCTACGGCAAACCGGCGCCAGCCAAGTTCAAGATGGGTGTTTCGGGATGCTCCAACTGCTGCAGCGACCCATGGATGAAAGACATCGGGTTCTTCGGCACCGATACCGGATTTACAGCAGTCGCTGGCGGTAAAGGCGGAGGGACGCCAAAGCTGGGACGGGAGATCGCCCATGACCTGACAGCGGACCAGGCAATTGCGCTCGCGAGAAAGACCATTGCGTTCTACCGGGAGAACGGGAAAGCCCCTGAGCGCCTGGGAGCAACAATCGAGCGGGTCGGATTCGACACGTTTATAAACGCAGTGCTCTGAGACGCCCGCTGGGTGTCCCGATCACCGTAACCGATTTTTTAACCGTGGGGATTGACACACAATAATCGCCATCCAATCACGGGCATCATCCCTTTTTCTTCCACCATAGCTTCGCAAGCGTCGAATCTCCGGAGATCACAAACTCGTTACCCTCCTTACGGATCAAAGGCGCGAGATACTGGTCGAGCACCCGTCGCTGCACGGGCGTTTTTGCCGCAAACCGTTTCCGGAAAAATGCGATCAGTTCCTTACGGGCGGTGAACCGGTACTCTTTTGTGAGTGGCAGCATCTCCACGTTGGGCAGGATCCCCAGCTGGTACAGGACATTGAAAAGACAGTCCGCCTTTGGTCCGGGATAATAGCACTCGCCATGCAGCGGTTGCCAGAGATCGACATACATCCGCTCCCAGAACGGCGGATCGGCAAACCAGAACAGGTACACGTATCCTTTTGAGACGGCATCCATCTTCGCGAGCGACTCCCGGATGTCTTCCATCGTGAGCGAGAGCGACGCGATAACCACATCATAATGTCCGGCAAGATCGCGGGCGGGATCGATATCTTCCCAGCGTTTTTTGATGCACATGATGTTTGTGATCTTCTCGCGCCGCATGTTCTCGTAAAGGAGATCCACCATCCCTGTGCCGGGCTCTATCGCGGTGATCTCATGCACCAGCGGGGCGAGCGGGAGGGCGAGGGTTCCCGGACCGGCGCCGATATCGAGCACCCGTGACTGCCGGTTGATATCGAGCCCGGCGATCGTCATCTTCACCCGTGCATCGTACTCGCTCTTCGAACCGGCATTGTACCGCTCTGCGTTCTCTTTTTTGTCCCAGTCATGGGACGGATCTTCGAAATGTTTTGACGCCGCGTGGCGTGCCTGCCGCTCCTTCCAGCTCTCGTTCCAGTCGGGATCAGCGTATCCCGGTACAGGGTGCATACAGATCCATCTGCACCTGCCCGGTTATAGATTTCTGTCGGTGAGACCAGAACGGAAGATGCCCCGGCGTCTCATCGCAAGGAGTGCCGGAAATATGGATGTGCATGCAGCACGGTGAAGCAACACAACAGCCATCACCGAAAATTTAAAACGCTTAAAATATGCACTTTAATTTTTTTCAACCGGTTGTGCGCAACTCCTGTTTTAGTCCTCCTTGAAATTGACTGCTGCGGTATGGGCAGACGCATGACCAGACCCAAGGCATGAGAGGATCGCAATTAATGGGAAAGAAAGAGAACAGATACGGTAGTATGGCAGGGTTCGTGGGACGTTCTGGTAACGGCATTCACTTCCCCGATCCCAACCCGCATGCTTCACCCATAATCCATCTGGCATATGTCCCCCTTACGGAATCTGACATAGAACCTGCCGCCCGGCTCTATTCTGAAGTATTTCTTCATGATGAGCCAACTTCCCGGCGTATTGCACCGGATCCGGTAAAGTTCTTGCCCGAAGCAGAGTGGTATGTAAAGTCCCTTGCCGGAAGAAATCTCAGCTTCATTGCCCGAAACGAAAGGACGCGTGATCTTGTCGGGTTCATCTTCTGCTTTGATATAACCGACGATTTCGGGCACGAAGCGTCAAGTTTT
>JAPKXU010000216.1 GCA_026394655.1 Methanoregula sp.
CCGGGAACTCTGTCCCATCTTCCCGGATCGTCTTCCACTTCAGGCTTGTTGCCGTATGCCCCATTACTTCCCTGGCGGTGACGCCAAATAGCCGTTCTGCTGCTCTGTTCCATGTCAGGATCTCTCCGGTCTTCTCCTGAAGGATGATCGCCTCATTAACGGATGCAACGAGCGTCCTGTACCGCTCCTCGCTCTCCCGCAGTGCCTGCTCGGCTTTCTTGTATCCGGTGATATCAAGGAGAGACGCAATGCTCTTTTTTGTGCCGGGGATAACATCGATCGAGAGGAAAATATTGCGGACTTCCCCGTTCTTTCGGACGAATCTGAACTCGTAATGCCGTTCCGCCAGCTTCCGGTCTTTCCTGCGGAGGCGGTGTTGGGCGAGCATGCGCTCCAGATCCTCCTTTACGACAAATTCCGTCCAGTGTCTCTTCCCTTCAATTTCCTCACGGGAATATCCGCAAAGGTTGGCAAACTCTGCATTGGCGAGACTGATCATGGTGTCTTCTTCTACAATGACTGAAGCTGTTCCCGTGTTCTCAAAGATGGCTCGGTAATAGGCCTCGCTCTCCCGTAAGGTCTTCTCCGTGTTCTTGATCTCGGTGATATCTCTCCCGACTGACTGGTATTCGATCACCTGACCTTTTTTGTCAAAAATCGCCCGGTCGTTCCACCGCTGCCAGCGGACTTCCCCGGAGGGCATGATGATCCGGTGTTCAATTGTCGCGACCGGATTCTGGGGTGTGAGAGAGGCAAGGTGCTGCTTCATCTGCCGGACATCTTCGGGAGGCAATACAACTGTGTGGGGATGAGTGAGGCATTGATCTTTAGCGAGACTGAAATATCGGCAGTACGCATCGTTGACAAACGTGAGCCTGCCGTCAGGAGTGAACCGGCATATGAATTCGGTCTGGTCTTCAACAACGGTCCGGTACCGCGCCTCACTCACATGAAGTACCTCTTCGATCCGCTTGCGGTTGGTGATGTCCCGGATAAATCCATCGGTGCCGGTAACCTTCCCATTACTATCGAATGTAAATTGCACATTTATTGACACCCAGAAACTGGTGCCGTCCTTTCTCACCCCTTCGCAGATAAAATCATGAACTTCGCCCTGTTCCTTCACGATGCGGATAATCTCCTGCCGCTCTTCCGGATACCGGTACAGGGACGCAGCAGGGAGTCCGATCAGCTCATTGACCGAATCATACCGGAAGAGATGGGTTGCCGAGGTGCTTACCATGATAATATGCCCTTTGGCATCTGCCCGGACATATGCATCCTGCATACTATCGAGAATACTGTGGTACTGTTTTTCACTCTCTTGGAGCGCCTCTTCTACTTTCTTCTTGTCGGTGACGTCTTGTCCAATAGCGAGCAGTCCTTCAATGCTACCATCAGCACCCTTGAGCGTCGTGTCGTACCACTCGATCAACAGTTCACGCCCGTTTTTGGTAATAATAGCATCTACATTGCCGCGTGTCTTGATATCCCCAATGGCTTTTCGGAATAATGACCGGACGCTTTCCTGAATATGAGAAGGCAGGAACGTCTCAAACCAGTCTTTACCCTTCACCTCCTCCAGAATATACCCTGAAATCCCCTCCATGTAAGGATTAATATAGACGATATGCCCCGCCGTGTCGAGAATAAGAACAATTGCCTGCGCCGTCCCGACTACGCTATTAGCGAAATCCCGCTCTTTACGGAGCGCAGCCTCTGCCCGCCTTCCTTCAACTGCTTTTTTGATCTTGTACGCCAGCTCGGCAAACTGCGCTTTCGGCTCCCCGCCTTTCTGAAGATAGAAGTCAGCCCCCGCATTGAGCGCGTCGATCACCACCGCTTCCCGCCCTTTTCCGGTAAAGATGATGAAGGGTGTTTTGTCTCCCCGCGCCCGGACGACTTTCAAGAACTCGATGCCATCCATATCTGGCATCTGGTAGTCAGAGACGATAGCATCAAATCTCTTCAGCTCAAGTATCCGGATCGCTTCGGGTGCACCTGGTGCAGTCGTAACGACGAAATTCCCAGACCGCTCCAGGTACGTTTTACAGAGATCAAGGAGGTTAAGTTCATCATCGACATAGAGAACCCGAATTTGTTCTTTCGTCACGTTTTCGCCCCCTTCATCCGCCACATCCCTTTCGGCACCGTGATCTCAAACCGAGCGCCTTTGCCCGGAGTGCCGTTCTCGGTGATCGTGATCCCAGTGATGGCGAGAATTTCCCGTGAGAGGAATAACCCAAGCCCGGTGTTCTTGCCAAAACCCCGGGTGAAGAGGTGCCTTTTGTCCTCTGCGGAGATCCCCACACCGTCATCCTCGCAGGCAATCAGGAGTCCCGTGTCTATTTCCCGTGAAGAGACCCGGATCGTCTTCATCCCTGCACCCCCGTAGCGGAGTGCGTTGTCGATCAGGTTGTAGAACACCTTCTCGAAAAGCCGGTCTGCGAAGATTTCCGGATTTTTGGGGTCAACATCGACACGGATGTCCCGCATCGGCAGCCCGGCGACCGCTTTTTTTATGC
>JAPKXU010000151.1 GCA_026394655.1 Methanoregula sp.
TCGCCACTTTGCGATAGCTGGCGCTCAATCTATGGTGGAGATCTGGAGATAATAATTCCCGTCGGTTTTACCCTCACATTCCCTTCATCAGATTCCGTTTCTGGATGACCTTTGCTGCGAAGATAAACAACGCAGAGACTCCGATAAGCACACCACAGTCAACAAGTGGAGAGAATACCGATGTCCCGGACATGGCAGCATTGAACAAATCGACAAGGTACGTGAGCGGCGAACAGTACGCAAGAACAAGACCCAGCCCTTGCATCTGCGCAAGCGGGACGAATATCCCGGAGATGAAGATGAGCGGGAACCGGATCAGGTTCGAGAAGATCATCACGTTGGGCGGGCTGTCGGATGCCGGTGCCGCCAGCAGGGCCCCCAGCGCGGCACAGGACACCGTACCGAGAATGAACGCAAGGGCAAACAACCCGATGTTCGTGATCGTGACCGGTACGAAGACGGTACTCGCGATCCAGACAAGGATGCTGATAACGATGCCGAAGATCGCACCTGCCACAACGTCGCCGAGGATGATACTGTCCTGAGTCACTGGGTACGAGAGAAGCCGTTCGTAGGTTTTTTCCCGTTTCTCCCAAGGCGTGATCAGTGGCCCCACGGATGACGCGGTGAAAAACAGCATCATCGCGAGAAATGCCGGGAAGAATGTGGTCAGATCGAGTTTACGCCCGACAAAGAACGCGAAGAACATGAAGAGCGGGAAGAGGACCCCGAACATCAGAACAGGAGGTTTCGTTTAATACAGCCTCATGTTTTTCCCGGTTATGACAAGGATACCGCGAAGGACCAGCGGGACCTCCATCATGCACACTCAGTGATCTGGACAAATGCTTCTTCAAGGCTCGGGCCGGAGGTCGTCAGGGATGTAATGCCAATGGACTCGCGCTCGGCCCGTCCGACAATATATTTCAAAACCCGGTCCGGGTGGTCCGTATACAACCGCCACTTGTCGCCGCAGGGTTCTGCCCGCAAAATTCCTTCTGCTGCGAACATGTCCCGGGTCACGGCACGGTCAAAAGAAACTTCGACTGACTGTGTGGTATCAAACATCTTCTTGAGCCGTTCGGGACTGTCCTGCGCTACGATCTTCCCCTTGTTGATGATGCAGACTGTCTGGCAGAGTGTATTTGCCTCTTCGATATTGTGCGTCGTGAGAAAGATCGTGCTGCCCTGTTCGTTCATCTGGTGGATTGTCTCGATCACGAGCCTGCGGCTCTGCACGTCCAGCCCGCTCGTGGGTTCATCAAGGAACAGGACTTTGGGACGATGAATGATCGCGCACGCGATACTCACCCGCTGTTTCATCCCCTTTGAGAATGTCCGGACCGGGAGGTGTCGTTTCTCAGAAAGGCCCATCTTTGAGAGTATCTCATTGATCCTCTCTTCCCGGAGCGCCCGGGGCATGCCGTACATCTGCCCACTCAGGTGCAGGTTCTGCTCTGAGGAAAGGTCACCATAGACCGTGCTGCTTTCCGGAATGACGCCCAT
Organism: Methanoregula sp.; assembly: GCA_026394655.1. Taxonomy (GTDB): domain Archaea; phylum Halobacteriota; class Methanomicrobia; order Methanomicrobiales; family Methanospirillaceae; genus Methanoregula. The sequence goes on from JAPKXU010000151.1 coordinate 1,507, forward strand.
CTGCATCTTGGCATCGAGCGGGTGGCGGTGGATGTCGATACCGTTGATGTGGACGGTTCCTGCATCTGGCGTGAGAACCCCGGTAAGCAGCCGGATCGTGGTAGTTTTTCCTGCCCCGTTGGGGCCGAGGAACCCGAAGATCTCTCCCTCACGTACCGTAAGGCTGACGTCGTTCACTGCGGTTACGGTACCAAATCTTTTGAAGAGGTGCCCGGCTTCTATGGCGTTCATGGTTCATTCACAGTCTTTTAGACCGGTGATTTTTGTATCAATCATTTCAATCCGCCCCTCAAGGATTTTTTGTGGTCTTCCAGACTCCTAATCTCATCTTCAATCGGGAGTGCGACCGGGCAGTCATCACATACCTATTCAATTCATCCTGTGATAAGGGTGATTACACCATAACCCCCGGCAGAAATTCATTCCGGGAAACATATGACTGGGGAAGGTGTTTTTACCGGCATACCGATGACCTTTTTATGGGCTGAAAAGAATGTTAACAGAAACGGGAGAGTAACGATGCAACCGACTTTACAGAAGAATCAGCCGGACCTGATTTACCTCAACAACGCCGCGACCACGTGGCCCAAACCTCCTGAGGTGCTCCAGGAAGTTGCTGAATGCCTGCGTTTGCCGCTGCATGAATCCGGCCGGACAACCGGCAGCGGAACAACAGACTATCCATCAGTTACCCGCGAAACTCTCGCAGCATTTTTCCATACCGGTCCTCCAGAA
>JAPKXU010000139.1 GCA_026394655.1 Methanoregula sp.
CGTACGCGCCCGACGATTTTGACGAGATGATTGTTGATCTGGACTGTGACAGGATGAGCTTGTATTCGTTCATGAACAATGTTTTCTATAAAGAGATCGTGTCAGGTGAAATCCTGAAAATCCTCAAGGCTGCCGGGACGGTATCCTTAAAAGATCTCACCCTTGCGCTGGATGAGTTTACCCCTCCCGTTGAAGATGATGAATATGAGATATCAGCACATGTGCCCTTCGAGGTTGTACAGGAGATCGTGAACGATATGCGAAAAGCCCGCATTATCCATGGAACTGATGCAGGTCTCCGATTGCATGTCAGATAAAATTTCTTTTTAATACCCGGTGGCGGGAGCGCTGCCTGCGCATACAGGTTATTCCATCGCCTGGCATGCCAATCATAAAACCCCTTCCAGTTCATCCAGTCTTTCCAGCCGCTCGCAGGCATCATGTAATGTCTCGTCCTTTTTCGAGAAAGTGAACCGGAGTTTTGTCTCTCCCCCGGCATCGTAGAACGAACTGCCCGGAACCGCTGCAACCCCGATCTTCTCCACAAGGAAACGGGCGAATTCCGTATCGGTCATGTCAAAACCGGAAATATCCGTGAAGATATAGTATGCTCCTTCAGGGAGTTCGCAGGCAAAGCCTGCCTTGCGAAGCCCGGAATAGAGGCTCCTTCTTTTGATGTCATACTCGTTTGCCAGTGAGCGGTAATAGGATTCCGGCAACATGAGCGCGGCCATGCAAGCCTCTTGCAGGGGCGCCGGTGCACCGACGGTTAAAAAGTCGTGGATCTTCCGGATCCGTGCAGTCAGTGGTTCTGCGGCGAGCGCATACCCGACACGCCAGCCGGTGACGCTGTAGGTCTTCGAGAAACTCCCAATCGTGATGGTCCTATCCTGCATCCCGTCAAGCGACCCGAGGGATATGTGTTTTTTCCCATCGTAGAGGATATGTTCATAGATCTCGTCGGTGATTGCAATCACATCGTGATCGATGCAGAGATCGGCAACAAACGAAAGTTCTTGTTTTGAGAAGACTTTTCCCGTAGGATTGTTGGGCGTGTTTATGATAATCGCCCGACTTTTTTTCGTGAACGCGGATTTCCATGCTTCTTCATCGATGGAAAAATCGTCGCCAAGAGAAACATACCGAGGCACCGCTCCCGAGATCTGTGCGTCAGGACCGTAATTCTCGTAGAACGGTTCCGGCACGATTACCTCATCACCCGGCTGGATGATCGCAAGCATCGATGCCATCATCGCCTCGGTCGAACCGCATGTCACCGTGATCTCAGTTTCGGGATTGAACGACATCCCATTGTACTCGTTCACCCGGCGGGAGAGGGCTTTTCGGAGATTTGCTGCACCCCACGTAATTGCGTACTGGTTGCAGTCAGCCCGCACTGCGTAGCATGCGGCTTCCTTGAGCTCACCCGGGCAGGGAAAATCAGGAAACCCCTGAGCAAGGTTGATTGCATTGTATTTCATTGCAAGCCGGGTCATCTCCCGGATGACTGATTCAGTGAAGTGATCTGCCCGTGAAGGATGAGTGGAGAAAAATTCTGCCCGGGCTTTTACCGAAGATATAGTGGGGGTGCCGGGCT
>JAPKXU010000310.1 GCA_026394655.1 Methanoregula sp.
GTGCAAGTCCCGGGGGGACGAACTGGGTCGGCTCGATCGCTTTAACGATAACGCTGCCGCACTCGCTCGTGACCCGGATGTTGGTGCTCTTCCAGATCCCGGCTTTTTTCATGTCTTCCGGGTTCATTTCACAGATCGAGCAGGCGGTGAAGTAGTCAGGATTTGTCTTACCCTTCTCCATCGCAGCGCCTTCTTCGATCGAACGCTGGGTAATCATGTTTAAGCTGATTTTTGGCATAATGTCCCTCGTTTTTGGTAACATTCAAATGTCTCTCATCCTGAACCGGGAACGGTTACGTTTGGGCTTCCAGGGGTAGTTCCCCCTTGCCCGACAATCGTATGACCCGGTACGGGCAGGCTTCAACGCATACACCGCAGCCGGCGCAGAGTTCAGATTTTACATCGAGACTTATCGATCTCCCGTCTATAACGGTATAGATTTTCTCTGTAGTCACAGGGTCGAGCGTATAGAGCTCGAGAGCATTGACTGGGCAGGCAACAACACAGTTCCCGCACCCGGTACATCGTTCCATATTCACATGCACTGAAAACGCCATGAACATCACAATTGCTAGGTTGCTTATTTTTGATCATTATTCGACAATGTAATTAAATGTTTTTAAAAAAACATAAGGTTAAAATAAAAAGGTTGATTTAATTTTTTCCTTCTTGAACCTCAATTAACTTAAGACGATATAGAAACTCGGCTATAATGCAAATACTGCAATTAAAAATTAAAATATACGGGTTGCTCTTAGAATCTTACCGGAATACTATCGCATCGTCCCACTAAAAGAAGAGAATCCGTTGGTGGTTTGCAATGACTCCGCGTGGAGGGGAGAACAGGAGTGTTGCCAGTTCATTTGAGCTGATATCGAGGACGGCATTCATTTTTATATTTTTCTGGACATTGCGTTTATGAAATGATGGCAGATAAGCATAGAGTTCAAGATTTTCGTTTCCTCCCGCGGCATCAATTACATCCTGGATAATAAAGAAAATATCATCGGGCTCGGCTCTCTGGGTCCCGGTCAACGAGTAGATCCCGTCTTACAGAAAGATAACCCGTGTTGATATTCCATAATGCGCACACGCTATGGCAAAGGCTACTCCACCAAACGTATGTTCCGTGCCGTAAGGGGTATGGGTAATCATTAAGACCAGCGATGGCGGAGTGGATTTTTTCTTTTCCCACAGTTCCAGTCCCGTCACAAGAACTTGGGAGATATCGATTAACCCCGCTGATTCTCCCAGGATGCAATGACTATACCTGAACCGGTCTACGATGATGTTCAGATTCCGGATTTTGCACGGTTCAATAGTACAGGATGAAACAATCGTACCTTTTCCATCATCCCATGTATTGTAGCCTCTTGCAGCGGCAGACTGCCCGCACGCGAGCATCAGGAACCGATGATTGGTGTTCCGTGCAAGCTCCCCGACCTCCTGAAATCCGGTCCCGATATTTTTAAACTCAGCAGGATTCTGGTTAATATGGGTGACATGGACCCCGTCAAGATACGCATAGAGCTCC
>JAPKXU010000090.1 GCA_026394655.1 Methanoregula sp.
CCGGTGAAATAAAACCTGATGCACAAGTGATCGATGCGGTGGTGATGAAATGTCTCCAGAAAGATCCAGCAAAACGGTATCTGTCTGTCCTTGAACTGCAAAAAGATCTTGCGATATACCTGAGGGAAAATTACGCAGAACTATTGAAGACGAGTGTGAGTGTTCAGGATTACAATCGGTCAGCATATTATTGCGGCGATCTCATCATGATCAATTTGTTAACCGGTGATATCCCAACTGCCTACAAGTATCTCCTTGACTTCGTTCACTATTCAAAAGGCGATGTGAAAGTTGGAGCTCAGGAATTATCCGAGCAAATTAAAACGAGAATGGAGATGGGGTTAACAGAGATCCCCGATGAACTTATTCAGAAAGCGGAGATCATCGTGCATCAAGTGAGCATGGGGTTCAGGAAGATGGGATAACGAAGAGGGAGCCCTGCCATCGCTATCTCTGAAATATGTTCAATTATTCAGGTCGCTGTGTATAGCAATGCCGCCAATTCACTGGTTGGTCTGCACCTCATCCTTAAAGTGGTTCGAACACAAATAGTGGTGGCATAACGGTGACGAATGGCAGAGATCAAAATAGTCGGGACCGCACACGTCTCACAGAAAAGCGTTGAAGAGGTTGAAGCGGCAATAGAGGAATTCAATCCCGAAGTTGTAGCGATCGAACTCGACCCGGCACGTTTCGCCGCGTTAAAAAAGCAGGGACGGGATCCGACAGTAAACGATGTTCTCGAAGTCAAGAACTTCAACTCGCTCCTTGTCCAGTGGCTGCTCGCATACCTCCAGCGAAAGATTGGAGTGGATGTCGGTGTTGAGCCCGGAGCCGAGATGAAAGCAGCGATTACGAGTGCCGAAAACCGGGGGATTGCGATCGCACTTGTTGACCGTGACATCCGGCTCACGCTCCTCCGGTTCTGGAGATCGCTCGGGTTTATCGAGAAACTCAAGATGTTCTATGCGCTGATCATCTCCATTGCCGAAGTCAATAACGGGCAGGAGATCGATATCGAATCCTTAAAACAGCAGAACGTGATCGATGCGGTGATGGAAGAGTTCCGCAAATTCTCACCAAATGGTGCACGCGCTCTTATTGACGAACGCGACGCGTATATCGCGCACCAGCTCCTCCTGTTAAAAGCGCAGCGACCTGATGGAAAGATCCTCGCGGTGCTTGGCGCTGGGCACATTCAAGGTGTTAAAAATTTTCTGGACACTCCCTCAACACTCCCACCTTTTGACTCACTCACCCGGGAACCGAAGTCATTTCCCTGGTCAAAGATATTCGGATTTGTCGTCACTGCGCTCTTTGCGTTTCTGCTCGCAGCCATTGCGTTCTCTGGCGTCGGTTGGGGTGTGCTTCTCTATGCGTTCCTGTTCTGGGTGATTATCCACGGCGTACTTGCCGCACTCTTCACGCTCATTGCCGGGGGACACCCGTATTCTGCTCTCGCCTGTTTCGGGGTTGCGTGGATGACATCACTAAACCCTATGCTTCACGCTGGTTGGGTAGGAGCTTATGTTGAAGCGAAAGTGAGAAAGCCACCGGTATCAGATTTCCGGAAGATCTACCAAGCCGAATCAATCACCGCGATGGCAAAGATCCCGCTCTTCCGCGTAGTGCTTGTGGCAGCTCTTGCAAACCTCGGAAGCCTGCTTGGCACCATCCTGTACTTCATCTTTGTCTTCCCGGTGCTGGGGATCGATCCGGGCGTTGTGATCTCTACCGGGCTCCATAATATGTGGACGGCAGCAACTGCCTGGATCTGAAGAGCAGCTTGTGTCATAGGTTAAGCCCAAAATCCGTCGTTTAACCTCTCTTTTACTCACAAAGAAGTTCCAAGATTGATTTGTGTTACGTCGCCAAATGCAGTAACAGTGATCCGGCTCATATCTGCAATCTCGCAGGTTCCGACTGCGAGGCTCTAGATATTATAGCCCCGCCGGGAAAACAGCCCGGTGATCCGGGAGAGGACGCCTAGGTGGTCCTCAACAAGGATACTGATCGTATGCAGCTTCATGACCCTGCTCCCTCGATTATCTCATGTAATGCAGCTCCCGCCGGCACCATGGGAAAGACATTCTCCTCCCGCTCAACCCGGCAATCCAATAAAAATGGCCCGTCAGTTTCGATCGCGGTTCTGATGGCTGCTCTCACACGCTCGTCATGCTAGTGTCTAAACAATTTAATTGTTATACATAATGCTTGGACATCTTCTTGTCTGCCATTTCCCGCGTAAACTTCCAGTTAATTTTCTTTTTCTGGTAATTTCGTCTATTTGTCCTAGCCGTCACTTCGTGAATCTATGTCTCAATCACCCCAACTCGTCTGCCAGTGCACTCAATATCCATAACATTTATCTCAATGGCTCTTCTCCCGATTTAGGATTTTCAAATTCTAAAAAAATCCCCCCCTAAAAGAGTATTATAACTCAGAGTTACCACATCCCGGCTGTTCG
>JAPKXU010000232.1 GCA_026394655.1 Methanoregula sp.
CTATGTGTATTCACATATTTAATGTGCACTATGGCAGATAGTTGGGACTCTCGCACAGAAGAAGATCATGGAGTCCTGTAGTTCCTCACCAACGTCTTCAGGGAAACAGACGAGATTGTTCAAGTGAGTGCACAAAGTTTACCGTAATTTGAACGGGGAATTTGAGTTGTCCGAGCCGGGTCCATATAGCAAGGGCAAGCACCTCAAAATTCAGTAGCAAACTCGAACACTAAATAAGATGTAAGAAATTTGTATCTCAAAACAAATCGTTAGTAGTTTAAAATCTCTAAAAATAAATCAAAGTACTTTATCAAATATGGGGAACCACAAGCTACACGAGTTTTTCAATAGTATATTTTTTCATTGGCAGATGACTCGCAGTTTACCGGTATAATTGTGAATCGTATGACAGAAAGCAACAATCAAGAACCACCAGTCACTCAGGCGTATGATATCGTCAATATTGTTGATGATGACATCTACCAAACCTGGGTTGATGTGTGCATTGAAGATAGTATCAATCTCATCGTAAATGGCAACCGCATTGCCAGTCTCACCATATCCCCCCGGGATCTCGAAGCATATGCATATGGATATCTTATCTGCGAGGGGTTTGTTGCAGATATATCCGAGATACAGGACGTTAGTATCGATTTCCCGAATATTTATGTAACGATTTCTTCATTTTCACGAAACCTCTCATCAAATGATACAGAGATCCGGAGCTCTGGTTGTGTTGGTATCAGGACCCAGTGGGCATCGTTGACCAAACCTCTCGGTGAAGGAATAACGATCGACCTCCAGACGCTCTTTTCCGGCATGACAAAACTCAACGAATGCGCCTCGCTCTGGCGTATTACCGGTGGAACACATTGCACTGTTATTTTGGACGAGTCCGGAAACCTTGTATCCGGAATTGAAGATATGGGACGCCACAATTCCGTTGACAAAGCTGTGGGAAGAGCCCTTCTTGATGGCATCGACCTGTCCCGGTGTTTCATGGTATGTACCGGCAGACTGCCGGCAGGGATGGTTGCCAAGGCTTACCGGGCTAAAATATCCATTATTGCAAGCAACACTGCTCCGTTTTCAACCGGAATTTGTTTGGCAAGACAGGTTAATATGACCCTCGCCGGTTTTGTCCGCCCACCAAAAGCAATGATCTACAGCGTGCCTGAGCGGATACGATTTCCGTAATTTTTTTTTGGTTTCTCTTAAGTGGTCATCTCAAAGACGAAAAAGAGCGGGCGGGATTATTCTGCCCGGATAATCGTTCCGACATTTTTATCATTGATCCCTTTTTCGATGTTGCTCCGTGTGTGGCAGTTGACGATCCGAACTTCACGGATGTTGATCGTGTTTGCCAGAAGGTCAACGACTATCTGCTCGATGATGAGGTTTTTAAGATCCATTCTGTTCAGGTTGGCAGCGGAGATATTCCTGATCCGCTCTGCTTCCGGATTCTTCCGGGGTCTTCGGTATTGAGCCTGTCCACGTTCTTGCTGGATGACGATGATGCAGCTCTTTGCCCGCGTAATTCACAGACAATAGTCCAATTGTCAGATCAAACCATTTTTTTACCGTGGATTTAACACTACAGGCATCTGATAGGAAAGGTATAAGGATAAGTAAACCAACTGGTATATCAGACGTCAATCACGCGTACAGTACTCCGGCAGGGGCATTCGTACCGATTGATTGGCGAGGAGAGTATATATGAAGATATACGTGCGAGAACGCCAGAAAGTTGGCGAGGGTGTCGAGTCGCCGAAGTACCGCATCGTTGCGGTTACTGGCGGAGAGCTTCAGATTGAAGCGACCCATTTCCGGAAATTCGAGATCGAACAGATCGCAAAGGATGTCAGCGCTGAGCTTATCTTTTTAAAACCTGTGGCTAACGATCATAAAGGGAAAAAAAAGTAATAAATAAAGTTTTTTCCCGTGTCGGGTAACACCGGACGGACCAACATTACCGTATTTTTGTACGATAGGCGTGTTGAAGGTTATCCTGAACTTTTCTCATAATATTTCATTGAGCCGCATGCCCCGCAGTGATCGCCCTCGATGAGGAAATCAGGAACAGTTTCGCCACAACAGGGACAGGTCACCGACTTCCATTTCTTTTTACCGCTGACCTTGACACGAACATGTTCAAAAGAGAGTATCTGGCGCCCGGCACAAAATATTTCCTTCTGGAGGGATTCATTCATCGTCAGCTTGTTATATTCCGGGCTGTTGGCGTACCATATATCAATGACCGGAAATTTTTTCAACTTTTCAAGATCGACATACACCCGTACGGCATCAGCCGTGGATTCTTTTGTTGCGGTGTTCAGGGTGATCGCAAATTTACCGATGGGAACAATTGTAAGCCGGTTATTCCCCGTGGTGCAATGGGCAATCACCTGAAGGGCGTCCGGCAGGCATTTCCGGGTTTCGCAGACACCATATATCTTCTGATCCGGCGTTATACCAAGCAGATCCATCGCATAATCTATCATGAAAGCCCCGATCAGGACACCGGGTGCAGGTGAAGTGTGAAATAGTGTACATTTGTTAATTGCATCTTTGATGTGTGGGGGGACGCCGCAAGCGTCCATGCGTGTATTAAGATCATTAATATGATGGGAAGAAGCGACTTTCATGAGTAGATATTGATATACATCTGATAAACATTTTATGAATGGTAATGTGTATGGATTAATTGGCCCCTCATGAAATGTTGACAATATGTTGACAATACAATCAATTAAGAACCGCAATTCAGGTTTTTTAATTCACTGTTCACGTTATCAGGTAAACATTATTTGTCATAATGTTTGAAACACGCTGCCAGAACTTCTTGGGGATCCAAGGGATTTTTCTCGTTGGAACTCGCAACGAGCAAGGTAAGGGAGACTAAAGACAAGGGTACCTTCATGCCAAACAGGTCTGCTGTTGCTATCGTCCTGTGTTGGTTATTGAGTGTATATTTTCGGACAGTCCAACGATCAACAACAATCCCCAGATAGTCCAGGTAGGTGGACACTCGTGAAAAGGGCATTGTCTGTCCAAGAGTTATACACAGGTCTACGATGGGGGATCCGATTCGTGTTTTCGGATAGAATGGGGCATCAGCAGAAATAATTTTTTTACAATTACAGCATCGGAACCTTTTCACAAGAACAAAAATTGTTGTATTTCTCTGTCCATCGGTAAGAACTGCAAATTGTTTTTTTTTCTTATCATACCCCGTTACGGGTCCTCCACAGTAAGGGCAGACACTGCACCGGTCAAATGAAATGCCTTGACAGGCAGAGAACGCTGTCTGAACAATGTCACAGAGGATTGGAGGGATTCGTGGTCGTTTCATAGCCATCTTACCTGCATTATATTCCAGGGCATCGGTCCGGATCCTCAAACGGGAAAATTACTAATTTTTTATCATCTTCTTTGTTAATTTTTATACATTAACCCACTTTTAATCTCCAAATTTCGATTACTCTTCAGAATCATTATATAATTTTAGTATGAACCTTGATTGTTAAAAAGTTAATTTGTTTAACAAATCTATAAAGTAAGGATTTGTTATTACAGCCTCTGAGTAACAAACGGTGATATTTGATGAGTGAAGTAAAACCGGAATTGAAATACGTGCCTACCACATGCCCGTACTGCGGCGTTGGGTGCGGACTTAACCTGGTTGTCCAGAATGGAAAATGCGTCGGTGTCGAACCCTATAAGCGCAGCCCCATTAACGAAGGCAAGCTCTGTCCCAAGGGAGAGACCTGCTGGGAACCTGTTCACAGCCCCGACCGGCTGACAAAACCTCTGATCAAGAAGGACGGGAAGTTTGTTGAAGCTTCCTGGGACGAAGCCCTTGACCTGATTGTAAAGAAGTTCACGGAGATATCCAAACAGGGTGGACCCCGGGCACTTGGCTTCCAGACCTCATGCCGTACCGTCAACGAAGACTGCTACGCGCTGCAGAAGTGGGCACGGTGTGGGTTCCTGACCAACAATGTCGATAACTGCGCCCGTATCTGCCATGGACCATCTGTTGCAGGGCTTTCGCTCTCGTTCGGTTCCGGTGCAGCAACGAACCCCTTCGAGGATGTCCTGAACTCGGACCTGATCGTCATGTGGGGTTCGAACGCTGTCGAGGCGCACCCGCTTGCCGGCAGGCGTGTGATGCAGGCAAAGAAGAAGGGGATCAAGATCATTGTCGTTGACCCGAGGCTCAGCGCGACAGCACGGCTTGCGGACGATTGGATCCGGTTCAACCCGTCGACCCACATCGCGCTTGCGAACTCCATGATGTACTGGATCATCAAGGAAGGTCTCGAGGACAAGGAGTTCATCGCGAAGCGCACGAAAGGCTTTGAAGACCTCAAAAAGATGGTCGAGAAGTATCAAGACGTCGAGTCGATCCATGGTGTCCCGCTTGAGAAGGTCAAGGATTTTGCCCGCCAGTATGCAAAGGCAAAGAACGCGGTCATCATCTACTGCCTCGGCATCACCGAACTCACCACCGGTACCGACAACGTCCGTTCAATGGGCAACCTGTCGATGCTCACCGGCAACATCGGACGCCCGGGTGTGGGTGTCAACCCGCTCCGTGGTCAGAACAACGTGCAGGGTGCCTGCGATATGGGCGCGTACCCGAACGTCTTTTCCGGGTACCAGGCTGTGGCACTTCCCGCCAACCGTGAAAAGATGGAGAAATTATGGGGCATGAAGGCAGGTTCCCTGCCTGACTGGTACGGTGTAACCTTAACCGAGCAGATCGACCAGTGCGGCGACCCGATCAAGGCGATGTACATCCTCGGACTGAACCCGGTTGTCTCCTACCCCGACTCGAACCATGTTAAGCGGCAACTGGAAAAGCTCGACTTCCTCGTAATCCAGGATATCTTCTGGACCGAGAGCTGCCAGTACGCGGATGTTGTCCTGCCCGGCACCTGCTTTGCGGAAAAGGACGGGAC